>NZ_JRFE01000050.1 GCF_000756305.1 Myxosarcina sp. GI1 | reverse complement strand
AGTTGTCAACGATGGTCAAGCTAATAGCAACACTGCCACAACCACCATCAACGTCACTGCTGTCAACGATCCACCAGTTTTAGATTTAGATGCTAGTAGTGCGGGTAATAACTACACCACTACCTTTACCGAAGATGGTTCTGCTGTCCCGATTGCCGATACCGACAGCTTAATTACCGACCCCGATGACACCAACATCGAAACTGCTTCAGTTACTCTAACCAATGCTCAAACGGGAGATCGCTTACTAGTAAATAATTCTCCAGTCACCGATGGCGATAGCATCGTATTCAACGGCATTACGTATAACGTAACTGAGAGTGATGGAGAAATTTCCATAGTTCTATCTGGTTCGGCGACTCTTGCCAGTTACGAAGCAGCAATTGAAGCCATTAGCTTTGAGAACACTTCTGATAATCCCAGCACCACACTACGCAATGTCAATGTTGTCGTCAACGATGGCGAAAGTAATAGCAATACCGCGACAACTACCATCAGCGTCAATGCTGAAAACGACCCACCAGTTTTGGATTTAGATGCTAATAATAGCAGTACTGCGACTGGTGCCAACTACCAAACCGTCTTTGCCCAAAACAGTGGCGGAGTAGCCATTGGTGATAGTGATACTTTAATTACTGATGTTGACGATACCAATATTGAATCAGCAACAATCTCTCTAATTAATGCCCAAGCTGGTGATATTCTTTCGGGCGTTTCTATTCCTAGCGGTACAGGTATTAGCATCGATCCTTCCTCGACAGACAGTCAAATCGTCCTCACGGGGTCTGCTTCTCTAGCAGATTACCAAGCTGCGATCGCAGCAATTACTTTTAATAATACCGAATCTATTCCCGACAGGAGCGATCGCACTATTGAGGTGACAGTTAATGATGGGGATGTAGATAGTAACACTGCTACAACTACGATTCAGTGGGATACAGACGGCGATACTGTTGCCGATACTAATGATATCGACGATGATAATGATGGCATTCTCGATACAATAGAAGGCTTTGGTGCTGGTACGCTAGGAACCACTGGCTCTTGGACGATTGCTGGTACCTCAGCAACCTACGATCTAGGTAACGGTATAATTGTCCGTGCTACTACAACTAATTCGGCTAATTTTGAATCGGGTAATTTTAACCCCTCTGGTACTGGCTTCTGGAGCGAAGATCTAGCTGGTGATGCAAGTTTACAAAGTACTTTTGATTTTGGTTCTTCCATAACATTTTCCTTTGAAGACAGCGAAGGTAATCCGATTGAAGTTGTAAACCCAATCGTACACATGGATCGGATTGGCGGTCAGGACGGTGGTATTCAAAATGCTGCCACTGTAACTCTTCAAGACGGAACTTGGACAGAACTTGCTGGCACCAATGACTTTGATTCGACAACTACTACAGTTACAGATGGTGGGGCTAACACTGCTAGTGGAACAGGCTACTCGTCGGAGTCATCTCTAGACGATGCAAGTGGTACGGCAGCAGGAACACTTCAAATAAACGGGACGATTACATCTTTTACACTAGACTTAATACAAAACGGTCCTGCTGGAATTGGCGACGGTATCGAATTTATTTTACAAGCTGCACCACTAGTAGTTCTTGACAGCGATAATGACGGCATTGCTAACTATCTCGATATCGACTCCGACGATGATGGCATTACTGATAACGTTGAAGCTCAAACTACTGCCGATTATATTGCCCCTAGCGCTCAGGGCGGTACTGCTGAATTCATCGACACTAATGACGATGGTCTCGACGATAACTACGACAGCACTACCGCAGCAGGGTCTAGTTCTGGTGCGACGGGTACGGGCTTAACTCCTGTCGATACTGACAATACTTTGGCCGATGCTGATGGTACGCCCGATTATCTCGATACCGACAGCGATAACGACGGTACCTTGGATGTTGACGAAGCAGGTCACATTTCAACCACTTTGGGTAGCGATACCGACGGTGATGGTTTAAATGATGTCTTTGAAGGGACAGTAAACGACGATGGCTTTGACGTTAATGATGAAAACCTCGATGCCACCAATACCAACTTCAATCTCCCCGACAGCGATTTAGATACTGCTGACAATGGAAGTGATGCCACGCCGTTAACTAACGATCTAGATTATCGTGATATTACTTCTCCACCAATTATCGACCTCAACTCCACTGCCGATGCGACCGATCCCGACCGCGCCTACAGCACCAGCTTCACCGAAGGCGATAGCGCAGTCAACATTGCTGATAGCACCAACGCCGATACCTTCGATGCTGAAGATAACATTACCAGCCTGAGTATTACTGCTGCTGCGATTAGTGATGGGGATAGTGAAGTCATAACTATCGGCGGTACCGCTTTCGCTCTGGCTACCGATGTTACTACACCCGTACCAGTTACTGTTGGCAGCACCACTTTCAACGTCACCTATGTCAGTGATACTGGTATCTTTAACCTGGTCGATAGCGATACTGGCAATCTGATAATTCCTGGAGCCGATTTAGATACCCTGATTCGAGGCATTACCTATGAAAATACATCGGATAATCCCACCGAAGGCGATCGCACTTTAGAGTTTACTGCTACCGATAGTGATGGTGCTACTTCCGATCCTGCCACCAGCACTATTACAGTTAGTGGCGTTAACGACCCACCCATTATCGACCTCAACTCCACTGCCGATGCGACCGATCCCGACCGCAACTATAGCACTAGCTTCACCGAAGGCGATAGCGCAGTCAACATTGCCGATAGCACCGACGCCGATACCTTCGATGTTGAAGATAACATTACCAGCCTGAGTATTACTGCTGCTGCGATTAGTGATGGGGATAGTGAAGTCATAACTATCGGCGGTACCGCTTTCGCTCTGGCTACCGATGTTACTACACCCGTACCAGTTACTGTTGGCAGCACCACTTTCAACGTCACCTATGTCAGTGATACTAGTTTCTTTAACCTGGTCGATAGCGATACTGGCAATCYGATAATTCCTGGAGCCGATTTAGATACCCTGATTCGAGGCATTACCTACGAAAACACTTCTGACAATCCTACAGAAGGCGATCGCACTTTAGAAGTAGTCGTCAACGATGGGGATAATAATAGCAATACTGCTACTAGCATCATAAGTGTTAATGCCGTCAATGACCCGCCAGTTCTCGACCTAGACGCTAATGATAGTAGCACTGCTACTGGTAGTAGTTATCTAACTCAGTTTAGCTTTGATGGCTCTCCCGTAGCGATTGCCGATGCCGATGTTGCTATTACCGATCTGGATGATACTAACATCGAATCGGCAGTTATTATTTTAGTCAATCCCAATATTATTAATAACGAAAGTCTTACAGTATCGGGAACCTTACCAGATGGTATTAGCGCGAGTAGCTACGATCCTGATACTGGAACCATTACCCTTACTGGTACTGCTTCTCTAGCAGACTATCAAACTGCTATTTCTCAAATCGTTTATAACAATACAACATTATTTGCACTACGAAACCTCAGCGATCGCGCTGTTGAAGTTACTGTCAATGATGGCGACAGCAATAGCAATACTGCTACTACTACCATTCAAATGAGTAACACCAATGCTAGTCCTAGTATTGACCTCAATGGCACGGAAACTGGAACTTTAAACTATAGTAATACCTTTACCGAAGACGGTGGCTCGGTTGCAATTGTCGATACTAATATTGCAATTACTGATATTGACGATACTAATGTTGATTCAGCGACGATTACTCTAACTAATCTTCAAGAAGGCGATCGCTTTTCGATCGATGGAACACCTGTTGCTGCTGGCGATAATGGAACAGTTAATGGAATCAACTATACAGTAACTGAAAATGCAGGTCAGCTTGTCATTAATCTTGGTGGTTCTGCATCAATCGAAGTTTATCAAACTGCACTAAAAGCAATTACCTTTGAAAATACTTCTAATACTCCTAACACCACAGATCGTCTTATTGAAATATTAGTTAATGATGGCAACGTTGACAGTAATACTGCTACTAGCACCATTAGCGTTATTCCAGTTAACGACCCACCAATTATCGACCTCAACTCTACCGCCGATGCCACCGATCTCGACCGCGACTACAGCACCAGCTTTACTGAAGGCGATAGTGCAGTTGCTGTGGTTGATAGTACTAACAGCGATACCTTCGATGCCGAAGACAACATTACCAGTCTGAGTATTACTGCTACTTCGATTAGCGATGGCGATAGCGAAGTAGTTACCATTGGCGGTACTGCCTTCACTCTGGCTACCGATGTCACTACTCCCGTAGCAGTTACTGTAGGCGGCGGTACCACCTTCAATGTCACCTATGACAGTACCACTGGTATCTTTAACCTCGTCGATAGCGATACTGGCAACCCGATAATTCCTGATGCCGATTTAGACAGCTTAATTCAGGGCATTACCTATGAAAATACATCGGATAATCCTACCGAAGGCGATCGCACTCTAACCTTCACGGTCAGCGATGCCGAGGGTGCTACTTCCGACCCTGCTACCAGTACCATTACTGTAGCAGGAGTTAACGACCAACCAATTATCGACCTCAACTCTACTGCCGATGCCACCGATCTCGACCGCGACTACAGCACCAGCTTTACTGAAGGCGATACTGCTGTTAGCGTTGTCGATAGTACTAACGGCGATACCTTCGATGCCGAAGACAACATTACCAGCCTGAGTATTACTGTTGCTAATGTGAATGACGGTGCAGCAGAAGTTGTGACCATCGGAGGAGAAACCTTTGCTCTCAATAGCGACCAAACTATCACTGGAGTCAGCGTTGGTGGTTCGACAGTAGACTTGACCTATGTGGCAACCACTGGTACCTTCAGCGTTACCAATAATACAGGTGCGACTACTCCTATTGCTGGTGCCGATTTAGACACCCTGATTCAAGGTATCACTTACGAAAACACCAGCGATAATCCCACCGAAGGCGCTCGCACTCTCATCTTTAGCGCTACCGATGCCGATGGTGCCACTTCCGACCCTGCTACCAGTACCATTACTGTTGCAGGAGTTAACAACCCACCAATCATCGACCTCAACTCTACTGCTGATGCGTTAGATACAGACCGCGACTACAGTACCAGCTTTACCGAAGGCGATACTGCTGTTAGCGTTGTCGATAGTACTAACGGCGATACCTTCGATGCCGAAGATAACATTACCAGTTTGAGTATTACTGCCGCCAGTCTCAGCGATGGCGATAGCGAAGTAATTACCATTGGCGGGACTGCCTTCACTCTGGCTACTGATGTTACCACTCCCGTAGCCGTTACCGTAGGCGGTACCACCTTCAATGTCACTTATGACAGTACCACTGGTGTCTTTAACCTAGTCGATAGCGATACTGGCAATCCTTTGATTCCTGGTGCCGACTTAGACACCCTAATTCAAGGCATTACTTACGAAAACACTTCTGATAATCCCACTGAAGGCGCTCGCACTTTAACCTTTAGCGCTACCGATGCCGATGGTGCCACTTCCGACCCTGCTACCAGTACCATTAGCGTTACGGCAGTTATTGAAGGAGAAAATTATTCAGAAGTTATTAGTGGAGCTAGTGGAAATGACATTATTATTGCTAACGAAGGACAAGACACCCTTACTGGAGGCGGTGGTAATGACCAATTTATCTACACCAAAACCAGCGACGGCATCGACATCATTCGCGATTTCGATCCCAACGGCGATCTTTTAGACTTCAGTGCGATCGCCTCTGGAGAATTAAACAATGTGTCGAGCGACCTCTATGCCGACGGCTATGTCGTTGCTACCCCCTTTGGTTCCGACACCATGATTCAAGTCGATTTCCAACCTCCAGGCAGCGTCTACAACAAAGACGTTGTCTATCTTCAAGGTGTCAACTCTAGCGACATAGATTCTAGCGATTTTATCTTCTAGCCCCGGCTATGGGAATGAGAATTAAGCTCGCTCGCTAGCTGTTTTGTTTAGTTCTCATTCTTCAACGTTATCTGTATCCATGCCATTCATAAATTTATAGTTAAACTAACCATTTAGTCATTATGTTTTTATTTTTCTCGCCTAAATTCAAACTTCGTCTCATTTGTCTGACAGGTTTTCTCGCTCTTGGTAATTTAGTAGCAGTCGATTCTGCCACTGCTTTTTCGGTCAATTTAACCAATGGCGATTTTGAAACTAACGATCTTTCAGGTTGGACTCCTATTGGTGATTCAACTGTTACTGGAACTATAGATGGTATCGAGCCGATTAATGGTAGTTCTCATGCCATTACTACTACAGGACACACCACCAGAATTGACGATGTCGATAGCTCCGATCCTCCTATTTCCCTGGACTTCAACCAGTCGGGCAGCGACCCCGTCAATGCCGATATCAACCCCAATGACAGTTCTTCGCTGCAAAATCAAACCAGTCTCTCTCCCGAAGCTTTGAGTATCGATCGTACCGCTTCTAATCCCGATTTAGTAGGAGATAGCCGTACTTCTAAAGAGGGTTCTGGTTTCTATCAGGATTTTAATGTCACCATCTCTTCCCAAGATGTAACTAACGGCAATAATGGCTTTATCGTCAGCTTTAATACGGCTTACTTGACTAATGATGGAGTCAATACCGACCCTGGTTTGGGCAATCAGGATTATAGTTATTTTAGTTTGTTAGAAGACCCTGAAAGTTCGACTACTAATGAGATTAGCCTTTTATTTGAAAGCGATGACCTCATACAGCAGCCAATAGCTAGTGACGATTTTGTCTATGAAGACACTACCTACTACGATTCAAACAATCCAGATAATCAGTATACGGAAACTGTGACCGATTTGGCTGAGGGTAACTATACTTACAGAGCGGCGTTTGGGGTGGTAGATGTCGATAGTTACGATCGCACTTCGGCTTTGATGGTAGACAATTTTACCGTGCAGCAAGTACCATTTGAATTTTCTCCTACTTTGGGCTTATTAATTGTTGGTGGCATCTTTGGTGGCGATCGCCTACGCCGTCATCTTAAAACTAAATCTAGCTTAGAAAAACTAGATCTATAAAATCTTGCGTCCGACCAAAATTTCTCTAACTTCTAGCATTGCCGAGTAAGTAGGCAGGATGTGTAGAGTTTCGTCTGAGGGGGTTTGTTCTAAGGCGGTAGCAATAGCCTGGGGTAAATCCTCTTTAACTATTAGTTCGTAGTCGGTGGTATGTTCGCTAATTTCTTGATAGCTATATTGCAGACGCAACGCCATATCGTAGAGGCGATCGCCACTGACAATTAATTTGCCTCCTAGCTCGACTAATTCTTCGGTATCTACGTCCCAAATCCAAGATACATCCGTACCATCGGGAATGCGATCGTTTAGCACTAATAGGGTTACGGAAGATTTACCTGCTTTTTTAACTTCGTTTACGGCTCTAATAGTTTCGTTCATGCCGACGGGATTTTTAGACAGCAAGATTCTAACTTGTTTGCCATTAATGTTTAATTCTTCGGCTCTACCAAATGCCGCTTTAAAGTTTTTAATTGTGTGGTGAATCTTGTTAGAATCTATGCCTAGCTGTTGCGCTAACAAACCAGCGGCTAGAGTATTGTATTTGTTGTAAACTCCAATTAGAATTTGCGACCACTCTTTACTATCAACCGCAGACTGGCTTTTTTCAAACTTACAGCTAGGACATTGATAATCTCCTAGATGAGATAAATATACACCCCGATAATTTAAAAGATGTCCGCAACTCGGACAATAAATAGAATCTACTGCATGAGGTATTGCTTCAAGATACAGTTCTGGTTCATTGAGTCCAAAATAAACTACTTTTTGCGCTAGTTGCTGTCCTAAATAAGATAGAGTCGGATCGTCGGCATTGAGAATAATTGTAGTAGTTTTTGCTAATGGCGCGATCGCACTTTGCCAACGTTGGGCAATAGTATCTACTTCCCCGTATCTATCTAACTGATCGCGAAATAGATTTAAACCCAAAATATATAGAGAGGTTTTTGAATCAGCTAATTTGCTTCTTCCTTCTTCCTTCAACTGACAGTCTTGCAAGACCAACGGCAAAATATTTTCATCTACTTCTAAGATTGCGTAGTCTGCCGTTAAGCGACCTGTCATAGTGGTACTGGTTAACAGTGCCGTAATTAAACCATTAATTAAATTAGCACCGCTAGCATTATGTACGACTAAGTAACCGCTAGCTTCTAAAATATTTTTTAACAGTAGAGAAGTCGTAGTTTTACCATTAGTACCGACAATTAAAATCACTCCCTTACTTACCTGGTCGAATAGCAAGGGCAACAAACGGGGATGGAGACGACGAGAAATTTCTCCTGGCATTACCGAAGCCGCACCCAAACGCAGCGATCGCACAGTAGTAGTAACTGCCTTAGCGACTCCTACAGCTAAACCCAAACGAACTCGATCTCTTAGTTGCATAATCTATCTCATTCAGCTATTTATCTTGATAACTTATTTTGCTGGTGTTTGTTGCGTTCCTAGCGATCGAATAGTGTCAATTTCAACATTTTTTAAAAAAACTACTTAGATTCAGCAATCTTCTTCGGATTTACTGGTGTAACTTCTGCACTAAAGCGTTGGAAATCTTGGACATTAAAAGTGAGAATATAATTTATTTGATGAACCAACGCAAATGCTACTAAGCGAGTATCGTGAACTTTTGTACCTTTGACTCGATACATCGAAACCAATCTTTCCCACTCTAGATACACATACTCTGTATCTGGCAAAAGAACAAATAAGTTTTTTAATTGGGTAACTTCAGTTTCAGTCTCGGTTGGGGACAAACCTAAACCGTTTCTTTCTACAGGACGAGTTGCTACATTCCATAATTCAATTATGTTTTGGGGAGCGATGCACAATCGTTCCTTCGCTCTTCTTAAAGAAGCAATTGCCGTTTGGGTAATTTGATATTGAGAATCTTCGGTTATAAGAGTTCGCAGCAAAACATTTGTATCTAAAAGATAAGACATTACCACTCATCATAAAAACTTTCTCTGCTCATTGCTTCTTCATTCAACACGGGTAGCTTCTTTTCTCGATGACTTTCTGACCACTCATGAAACGCAGTAATCCACTCATCATCAGTAGTAGTGTCAAAGAAATGACCTGCTGCTTTAAAACTTTGTTCTTGGCTCAAGCGAGACAAAAGTTCGTTGAGATGTGGCTTTATTGTCTCTGAAGAAAGAGAGGTAATTTTTGACAACGCATCAACTATCTTTTTTAGATCTCGATCGTGAGAATTAGAATTATTCTGAGAAATTTGGCTCATTATAATTAATGCAGTTTTCTATTTTCTTATACGGACTTTTCACACAACGTCCTCTATCTTAGACAATATCGATCGCAACGTTACGGCTATTCATCGCTTCAATAAACAAATCTGTCGGTAATGCCTGTTCTACAGGGTAAACCCCTGGTTGCTTTAGTCTACCTGATAAAACTAATTCGGCAACGGTTCCCGTACCAATTCCCGCCGCGATCGCCGTATTATCGTGTACCATTGTCAGGCAGTGGGTTTTAGTTTTTCCTCCCTCAATACCAGTAATTTCGGCACGCATCGCCACGCCGATACCGCTCAACTTATCGCTAACGGCGGTCATTAAATAGCTGACGCGAGAGAAAAATTCTACTCCTTTGGGACTTTCTACCCAAGGTGAGGGAAAGATATGAGCGGTAATCCAGGTTAGATGATTGTAAAGATCGGGAACCGAACCAAATTTAGTAATCACCGTGTCTACAGGAAAAGAATCGGCAAAAGTATAGGTTTCTGGCATTTCAAACCAATAAACACCTGCTTTACCGTGAGGCGGAGGAAACTCGATTACTTCTCGTTCGGTATAGGGTAAAGTTTCTCGCCACTCCCCATTAATTAACGCTTTGAATTTTTCTTTTAAACCCAAAAAAGTGGTTCGCATTACTGTCAGTCCAGCACCACCAGAACCAGCCACGATATAGCTTAAATGAATCTTTTGCGGCTGCTCGAATTGTTCTACTCCCTGTCTGACCATACTATTAGAAATACCAGGAAAAATTCCCGTATTTAAGATAGCGGTAACTCCTCGTTCTTTGGCGCGTTCGTGTTCGGTAATAACCTGCCGATAAAACGAACTGCGATCGCTTACATCTAAATAATTTACGCCGCGATCGATGGCAATTTTCAAGACCTTGCCGTCGCGGTGACGAAAAGGACCAGCGCAGTGAACTACTAAATCTACAGACGCGATCGCCTCAGTCAATTTTTCGGTATCTGCTATGTCTAAAATTTGCAATTCAAAAGGCGGTTTGACCGTTTGATGGCTTCTAGAGGTAACAATAACCGTAGCGTTAGTATGAGTCACAATATCTCGCGCTACCATGTTGCCAATTCTGCCGCAGCCGCCAATTACTAAAACTTTAGCGGTCATAAGTAAAAAAATAATTTCGCTACTATAATAATTTTAGAAAAAAACTAATGCTCAAATAAATTGAGTCACATTTTTAAGATATTTATTTACAACTTCATCAGTTTCCCCAAATAACCGAATTTTGCCTTTATCCATCCAAATAGTTTGATGACAAGAACTTCTAATTAAATCCATTGAGTGTGAAACTAACAAAACCGTAACGTTATCTTGCCACAAATTACCCATTCGTTTAGCGCATTTATTTTTGAAGCTTTCATCGCCTACCGAAAGCACTTCATCAAGAATGAGAATATCGGGACTGACATCGGTAGCGATCGCAAAACCCAATCTGGCAGACATTCCTGAAGATAGTCCTTTTACTGGAACCAAAGCATAATTTTCCAATTCGGCAAATTCCAAAATTAATTTGGCTCTTTGTTTCATTTCTTTTCGGGTGTAGCCCAGCATTACACCATAAAAAATTATGTTATTAAAAACCGAAAGTTCGGGGTCAAAACCCGCCCCCAACTCGATTAGCGGCGCGATTTTTCCTCTGACTCTAACCGTACCTGCCGTGGGCTTTAAAATACCGCAAATCAATTTTAGTATGGTAGATTTACCAGAACCATTAGCACCAATGATGCCTATTTTTTCACCTTTAGCGATTGCTAAATTAATATTATCCAAAACTAATTTTTTAGTCGGATGGCGATATTTACCTTCAAGCACAGACAGAATAGTTCGTTTGAGATCGTAGGAAAATTCTTCTTGAGTTCTACGCCACAAAGAGACTCTGTCTAACCTAATCGCTTCTTGCATTATTTTTATAGTAAATCGATAAACTGAGATTGCCTGCTATAAAAAGCAACTATACCAATTACTAGAACTATCGTACCGCTTAAAAAAGCCTGAAAAATTAAAACCAGATCTGGCAAACTACCCGAGAGAGAAATTTGGCGAATGCTTTCAATAATTGGCAACAAAGGATTGAGAATTAAAAATTTACGTACTGCTTCGGGAACGATGTCTGCTGGATAAAAAACTGGAGAACCAATCCATAGTAAAAAAGTTAATAGTTCGTAAAAATAAGATAGGTCGCGAAAGAAGACATATAGCGCACTCATTAATAAACCCACACCAGTACATACTAAAGTTAGAGCAGCGATCGGCAAGCATAAAGCCAAGCTATTAATTGGGTTTCTAGAAATAATTAGTGTAACTATAATCAATAGGGGCAAAGCACCCATAATCAACTGGAAGATATTAGCACCAATAGTCGATAGGGGAAAAATAAATAAAGGCAGGCGAATTTTATTAACGATCGCGCCATTTTCGACTACACTGGCAAGAGCTTGCGCCGTTGAAGACGAGAAAAAGTTGATGACGATTAAACCCGTAAACGCTGCTAAAACATAATTTAAAGTAGAGTTATTATAATAGCTGGCAAAGGTCGCGCCAAAAATTGCCGTATATAATCCTGTCATAATTAGTGGATTAAACAACGACCAATAAATACCGAGGACAGAACCGCGATATCTTCTTTGTAAATTGCGATCGATTAAAACGATCGCTAGTTCCCAATACCAGCGTAGTTGGCGATTGGATTTGTTGTTTGCCGTAGATAAGACCATCTTTTAAAAGTAAGAAGTAGCAAGTAGCAAGTAGCAAGTAGCAAGTAGCAAGTAGCAAGTAGCAAGTAGCAAGTAATTTTAGCTTTAGTAGGTATCAGACAGGGTAAAGGTTTTTGAATATTTTTCTTTTATCTTTTCTGCTTTCATTGCTTTCACTGATTCACTGAGAAAACGGGTTGGTTTTGCTTTAAACTGTGAATTGGCTCTTTAGAATTTGAATTTGGAATATAAGCAGGAATGGAAATCGGGCAGAAAGTAAAAGTATATCGCTTGAGAGACAGAGTAAACAGCAGAGTTGCTGGCATGTTGGGCAAAGTTGGTACGATCGAAGAATTTAAAATGACTGACGGCAGCGGCGTTGGTGTAATCGTAAAGTTTGACGACAATACTAGAACTTGGTTTTTTGAAGATGAAATTAAACCAGTAAATCAGTAATTTAGTAATAATTACAGCAATACTCTAAATAAAATTTATAATTCAGCATGTCTTCGATCGTCACCTTTTTAGGTACAGATAGTAAAGATCGCACGACTGTAGCGATCGCCACTGCCAAAAAATTAGCCAGCGAAGGAAACAAAGTTTTACTCGTAGGACTGCAATCTCGTCCTGCTTTCCGCATCCGTTTGGGTATTGCATCCACTACCGAACCAGTCGAAATTGCTGCCAATCTAACGGCAATAGAATTGAGTGCGGCAACCCTACTGGAAAATAGCTGGGAAGAAGTAAAGAAGTTAGAAGCTCAGTATTTACGTTCTCCTTTGCTTAAAGAAGTATATGGTCAAGAATTAGGCGTACTTCCAGGCATGGACGAAGCACTGGCGCTTAATGCAATTCGCGAATACGATCTTAGCGGTCAATACGATGCAATTGTCTATGACGGCACGGGAGATATTAATACTCTGAGAGCGTTTGGTCTGCCAGAGATCTTAAACTGGTATATCCGTCGCTTTCGGGCGATATTTGAAGAGTCGGATATTGTCAAGGCTCTAAAGCCTTTCGTACAGCCAGTTAGTAGTGCGGTACTTAACGTTACCTGGACGGCAGACAACCTTTCAGATGCCAATAATCCCGCAGCCCAGATTTTAGAAAAAGGTACTCAGGCGTTAGCAGAAAAAAGAGTTATTGCTTATTTAGTTACTACTAACGACGAAATTGCGATCGCGACTGCGAAATATCTTTGGGGCAGCGCGCAGCAAATTGGTCTAACTGTAGCGGGTGCGATACTTAGCGGAGGAGAAGCTACCGAGACAGTAACTACTGAATTTAAGCCTTTGAGCGTTACCTCCTTACCAGAGTTTGACGGCAGCAACTGGCAGCCACTGGTAGATAGTTTGCCAGACATAATGAAAAGTGAAGCTGCTCCCCAACCAACGGCGATCGATACGGCAGAGAAAAAGATCGCCATCTATTTACCTGGGTTTGCTAAAAAAGAAGTTAAACTAACTCAATACGGACCTGGAATTACCATTGAAGCAGGCGATCAAAGACGCAATATTACTCTACCGCCTGCCTGGCAGGGTCGAGCGGTAACTGGAGCAAAATTTCAAAACGGCTATTTAGAAGTAACTATTGGTTAACTAAAGTTATGTCTGACACTAACACTACCTCCTCTCAAAACCAAATAAGCAAACAGCCAGCCAGCAATGCTAAAGCTCGTCAACTCTTGGGAATCAGAGGAGCGGCAGCGGGGGAAACCTCAATCTGGAAAATCAGGCTACAGCTAATGAAACCAATTACCTGGATTCCTTTGATTTGGGGCGTAGTCTGTGGTGCGGCATCTTCGGGTAACTTTAGCTGGACGTTAGAAAATACTCTCCTGGCGGCAGCCTGTATGTTGCTTTCGGGACCTTTGATGACTGGTTATACCCAAACTGTTAACGAACTGTTCGATCGCGAAATTGATGCGATCAACGAACCCTATCGTCCCATTCCTTCGGGGGCAATTTCTCTAACCCAAGTCAAAGTTCAGATCTTCTTTCTCTTACTGGCAGGAATTGCCCTGGCTTATGGCTTGGATCGAGCAGTGGGTCACGAATTTCTGACCATTACCTGTATTGCCATAGGTGGTTCATTTCTGGCATATATTTACTCCGCACCACCGTTAAAGCTCAAACAAAACGGCTGGTTGGGTACTTATGCACTCGGTTCTAGCTATATTGCCTTACCCTGGTGGACGGGTCATGCTTTATTTGGCGATTTAAACTGGACGATAGTTATTTTGACTCTGATTTATAGCTTTGCAGGTTTGGGAATTGCCATCGTTAACGACTTTAAAAGTGTTGAAGGCGATCGCCAGTTGGGGTTAAAATCTTTACCCGTAATGTTTGGCGTAACTACTGCCGCCTGGATCTGCGTGGTGGCGATCGATCTATTTCAAATTGGTATTGGTAGTTATTTAGTTAGCATTCGCGAAAATCTCTATGGCGCGATCGTTCTGCTATTAGTAATTCCCCAAATTACTTTTCAGGATATGTATTTTCTCCGCGATCCTTTAGAAAACGACGTAAAATATCAAGCTAGCGCCCAGCCATTTCTGGTTTTGGGAATGTTGTTTACGGGTTTGGCGTTGGGACACGCGGGAATTTAAAAAACGTAGGGGCGCGTCTTGGTGCGCGTTACCTTGCGTCTTGCGCCGAACAGCGCGTACGCGCAAGCGTCTTGCGAAGCAAGACTTTGAGGCGGTAGCCTCTGTGGGTCGCACCGCATTCGCGAATCGCCCCTACGAAGTTTTTTCAACAAATTGAATGATGAAAGAATTATTGTATACAGAAATTCCTACCCCCGACACCGATCGCGTTAAGGTGTGGTTACAGCAGCAGTGGCAGCCAGAACACGGCTGTAAAACTACAACTGCCGATGGAATTTTGTGGCATTGTAGTTCTGAATCTAACCTCAATAGCGAACTGTCGATATTTGTCTGGTCGTTACAGCGCACGACTTATTTAAAAATATTTCAGTGGGAAGCAAAAACGCCTCAAGGTGCTGAGGCGATCGCCCAACAGTTAGTAAAAGAGCTTCGTGTTGCTTTTCCGCCTTGCTATCCCGCACCACCAACAATAGATTTATCTCAGCAGACAATCTTTGAAGCTTTAGCCGACGATTATCCGCAAACGGTGCATTATTTTCAAAAAATGCCCAATGGCGAATACGACCTCAATCGGGTTTATTGGTGGGAACAACGCTGGCGCGAAAGCGTTAATAATCCGCAGCAGCCTAAAGAAGTTATTTTTCGAGTAGCTAAAGAGAATAAACAGCGATCGCCAAATAATTACGATTTAATTTACATCGGCGGCGCATTGGGAGTAATTCACGCAGCGGTAATGGCGCGAAAAGGCTATCGGGTTTTATTGGTCGAAAGACTGCCCTTTGGCAAAATGAATCGTGAATGGAATATTTCTCGCGACGAATTTCAAAGCTTAATTAACTTGGGTTTATTTACTGCCGAGGAATTTGAAACGTTAATTGCTGCCGAATATCGAGATGGCTTTAGCAAGTTTTTTGATGCTTACAACCCACCTCATTTAAAAGCCGATGTGCTGCATACTCCCAAAGTGCTAAACGTGGCACTCGATGCCGAGAAGCTACTGCGCGTTTGCGGGGATAAGTTGCGTCAGGCAGGAGGAGAGATTTGGGATGAAACCGAATTTACTCGCACCGATGTTTTTGATAATAATGTAACCGTAGAGTTAGTTCACTTACCAACAAAAAACCAGCGACAGGCTACGGGACGCTTATTAATCGATGCTATGGGTACGGCTTCGCCGATTGCCTGGCAGCTAAACGGCGATCGCGCTTTTGATAGCGTCTGCCCTACGGTAGGGGCAGTAATTGAAAGCGGTTTTTCCTCAGAAGTGTGGGACGAAAGCTATGGCGACGTGCTAAATTCTCACGGGGATATCTCTAGAGGCAGACAGCTAATTTGGGAATTATTCCCTGCCGGGAATGGCGAATTAACTTTTTATTTATTTCACTACCATCAGGTACACCCAGATAATCCTGGTTCTTTACTGGAGATGTATGAAGACTTTTTTCATATCTTGCCAGAGTACCGTCGTTGCGACATGAAAAAATTAGTTTGGAAAAAACCGACTTTCGGCTATATTCCAGGTCATTTTAGCGCGGGCGATCGCGATCGGGTAGTAGCTTTCGATCGCCTGTTGACAATTGGCGATGCGGCTTCCCTCCAGTCCCCCCTGATTTTTACTGGCTTTGGTTCTCTAGTCCGTAATTTAGAACGTCTAACTACTCTACTCGATACCGCACTACGTCACGACTTACTAACTACCGAACACTTAGATCGCATTCGGGCATATCAGAGCAATATTTCCGTTACCTGGCTATTTTCTAAAGGAATGATGGTTCCTACCCACAAAATATTGCCTCCTCAACGAATTAATTCGATGTTAAATACTTTTTTTGGTCTGTTGGCAGCAGAACCCCCAGAAGTAGCCGATACCTTTATCAAAGATCGCACCGACTGGCTGACTTTTAACCGACTGGCTTTAATTGCCGCCAGGCAAAATCCCGCTTTACTGTGGTGGATTTGGGAAATGGCAGGAAATAAGGATTTAATTCGCTGGTTGGGTTCCTATTTGGCTTTCAATCTGGATGCTCTCAGAAATTTAGTGCTTGGAGGTTGGTTTTCTAGTTGGATAAAGCGATCGCAACCCTGGCTAGAAAAACAATATCCAGCTTTGTGGTTGAGACTGTTGAGTATCAATTATCAGTTGCGCTTATCGCCAGAAAGCAAAAATTAACCAATCAGGGAACAATGAACAATGAACATTGACCATTGAACACTACAGTCGATAAATGCTTAATGATTATTGCTCATTGAAATGTCTTTTTCTGCTCTCTGCTTCTTAACTCTTTACTGTCATAAAATCATTAAACTAAAAAGAAAGTTGTAGCTTTGGTTTAACAGATAAATCCAACTCGAATCGCTGCTAATAACTTTTTTCCCAAGCGACCGTTAGCCATCAACGTGAGAAACAATATGAAATCAGCCAAAAATGTTTTAGGTAAAGAACTACAAATTTGCTGTACTTCTCCCATGACAGGATTTTACCGCACTGGAAAATGCGAAACTGGCTCTCAAGATTTGGGAGTCCATGTAGTTTGCGCTCAAGTTACCGCCGATTTTTTGACCTTTAGTAAAAAAATGGGCAACGATTTGACTACGCCCATACCTATGTATAATTTTCCTGGATTAAAACCAGGCGACTGCTGGTGTCTTTGTGCCGCTCGTTGGAAAGAAGCTTTAGATGCTGGCATTGCCCCACCAATAAACTTATCAGCCACTCATGAAGCAATGTTAGATTATTTTCCCCTCGAAGTCCTTAAAGAGCATTCGATTGACTAGCACTGTTAGATAGAAATTAGCAATATTGAACAAGGAAGTAAAAAATAAATCTTAGCTTTAGATTCTAGAAAATAAGAAAAGTGTATGTGGCAAGAGTAAAAATTTTTTACTTTTTACTTTTTACTCGCTACTGCCAATCATCCCAAGACTGATTGAAAATCGAGGTTTCGGGAAAAGCTGTAGGGTTGCCGCTTCGATCTAATTTATCTTTAAGGACTTTTAACTGTTCTTCATCGATAAATAGTTCGTCTACTAACTGATAGGGCATAAGTTGCTCGTCTAAAGCAAAAATAGCGGTAATTCCCGCCGCAGCACCAGAAGACCATTCAAAAGAATGTACCCGATATGCCGCAGCAGCTATGTGACTGGTAGCAATGCTTTTCCCTGCCACCAATAAATTGTCAATTTCCTGGGGAATCATGGCTCTTAAAGGAATTTGGAAGGGATATGCCGCTCCTCCTCCCTGTCTTTCTCCTTCTCGCTCTGTATTACCCGCTTTTTCTGCTGGACTTTCCCTCATACAGGGATGAAAGTCGATCGCATAATGACCGATACCTACAGAGTCGGGATAAATAGTCGAACGGGTTCTTCTAGTTATTTTATCGATCGCCATGTCTTTATTTCTCAGGGCTTCTAAACCGTCTATTTCCGTCCATAACTGACGGTAGGTAACGGGCGAAAGATTCTGATTATAATATTCGCTTTTATAGTCCACTCGAGAGATATCGGTTTCGTTAATGGTAAAGCCATTGGGATAACCGCGATAGGGACGACCGATAATTCTTCTACCCTCGCGGATATAGGGGTATTTAGATAAGCCGTGAACCGTTCCCATCGGCGAATCTAATCCAGTTAACAAACGGTTATCAGGTTGGGGTTTTTTCACTCCATCCCCTAACTGAGAGTCGGTATCCCCTTCTACCAACCAGTAGAAATACCCTAGAGCGTGTTCTTCACCTTTTTGTAAAGTTTCGGTTCGCAATCCTCCCATCCAGCCACCTGGTTCGAGTTGTCCTAGTTCTTCTAACTGCTGGCGAGTATAGATCAGATTATCTTTTGCCGTACCTGGGCGATAATCGTTACCCCAAGTCCAATTTTGCATGGAAATATCCCCTGGTGTGGGACTGGTAAAAGAGATACCGCTGAATTTTTCGCTCTCCCCTGTTTCGGGACTCCAAATACGGCGATAGGTAAAAACTAAGTCGAAGTCTGCTAGCCTTTCTAGTTCGTAACTATAGTATCCTGCGTGTTCGGGATAAAAAGGCGGCATTTCGTGTGTTTGCGGTTCCTCGGTAGCCTCCATAGCAAACGTATAGGTAAACCCCTGAGTGCAATAAGGATTGCCAGTAGAACTGGATGAAGACGGTTCTCTAGAAGAAGTTGGATCGATACCCAAACGATAGGGGACATCTGCCAAACCGACAATTTCTCCTGTTTCTGTGGCTTCAACAACGTACCAGTCAGCAGAACCCTCTGACGATGATTGAGGTACAAAACGAATTATGCTTTTATCGTAGTTGTCCGAACTTTCATAAGTGTAGGCTTCCTCTATAGTGTAGGACAGGGGTAAAGTATTTAAAGGCAAAAATTCATTCTTTGCTGTATGCTGAATAGCGATCGCGCTAGTAATTTGTTTCCCCGTTCCTTCTCCTGCTACTTCTTCGACATTCAATTCTTTGATTACCGTTGTCGGAAACCACTTTAAAGTTCCGCCACCTTCCTCGGCAGCAGCTTCCAACTGCTGGGTAATAATCTTGTCGGCATCTTTAGGCAAAAAGCAAGACGCACTTACCCAACACTCACCAGGATTGAGTTTGCCATAGTATTCTTCGATGCGATCGCGTAATTCTAAGTAACCGCGAGGATAAAACAATTTTTCTCTCTGAGTAGTCCTCTCGTCTAATGCCGAAGTTCCCTGAGAAGATATTTGTCCTCCCATCCAGTCGGTTATTTCCGTCAAACAAACGGTTTTTCCCGCTAACAAAGCTTCATAACTGGCGGCTACTCCTGCCAAACCACCGCCAACGATCAACAGTTCGCATTCTTCAGTTTTGTCGATACTACCTGGAGATGCCGCTAATGCCGATAAACCCGACTCCCACAGACACAAACTCAAAGATAGTGAAAAAAGCGACTTAATCCATCTAAATTCCACTATTTACCCCTCACAATTAGTTAAAACTCGATTTTAATTCATTTTTATTTTTATATTTATGTGACAAAGTGCAATACAATTTTGTCTATCTAGCTATTTCTATTGAGTTTTGATTTTCTACGGCTTTAAAATATCTCAAGCCTATATGTCCAAATACAACAAATACTATTAATGCAGAAAATACTGCTGCTCGTTCAAACATATTTTTTAATTTGCTATAAACTTGGCTCTTATTGTCAGTCAATATTTTGCATTTGCCATTGGTTTTATTACACAAATCGATCGATTTTAAAAAGGTATTTATCCGTATTTATCGGTAATATATAGTTATTTATACGCAAGCAAGATCGGGCTTATTGAACAAAACATTATTAAAGGGTTTGCCAAGAGGTAATGGGTTATAGATAATAAAAATTGTTTTATTATTCATGCAAGAAGTCTATCAATTAGACTTCGCTCTGTGTTTTGACAGTTGTTAGTATTTAACGATTGATTGTTCTACTTTTTACAGATGTTATGGACAAAGAAATTTTGAAATGTTTGAAAAACTGTACTGATAACGAATGGTTAGGCGATCTCAACAGTCAAAAACTATACCAATTAACTCAAAAACTAATAACAGAATTGTCGGCATTGTCTAATAATAAACAAAGTAAAATCAACATATTTATCGTTGAAAATAAGCCGCTAAAATTTATTGCTGCTTTTCTAGCCTGTCTTATAACTAAAGTAAACTTGTTTTTGTGCGATTCAAACTGGAAACAAACAGAGTGGCAGCAAGTATTAAAATTAGTACAACCCGATTTGATTTTAGGAGATGAGCAAACCAAACAATTAATTTTACAAAACTTATCGATCGCCAAAACTTCGTCTTCTTTAACTTTTGAAGATCGATCTTTAATTATGATTCCTACTGGAGGTAGTTCGGGTAAAATCAAATTTGCCATACATACTCAGCAGACTTTAACAGCTTCAGTTCAGGGATTTAGTCAATACTTTCAAACCAAACAAATAAACTCTTTTTGTGTTTTGCCTCTATTTCATGTCAGTGGTATAATGCAGTTTTTACGATCTTTTTTAACTATTGGCAAATTACAAATTTACAGTTATAAGAACCTCAAACAAGGAACTAAACCCCAACTAAACACGACTGATTTTTTTATTTCTTTAGTACCAACTCAGCTACAGTTTCTAATCGATCGCGATCCTTTATGGCTGTCTAAATTTAAAACAGTATTAATTGGTGGTGCGCCAGCAGCGCGATCGCTTTTAGATCGAGCCAGATATTATAATATTTCCCTCGCCCTTACCTATGGCATGACCGAAACCGCCTCGCAAATTGTTACGCTCAAACCACAAGATTTTTTGCAGGGTAATAATAGTAGTGGTAGAGTTTTACCCCACGCTAAAATAGACATCGATCGCCAAAGTTTGAATTCCGAAAAAATTGGTTTAATAAAAATTGAAGCAGCTTCACTTTGTTTGGGATATTATCCCCAATTATTTGAAAATAGAAAATTTATTCCCGACGACCTTGGCTGGTTGGATGCGTCTGATTATTTATATGTTGTGGGTAGAAATAGCCAGAAAATTATAACTGGTGGTAAAAATGTTTTCCCTTCAGAAATAGAAGCGGCAATTTTAACAACAGAACTTGTAAGTGATGTTTGTGTAATTGGGTTGCCAGACTCCTATTGGGGAGAAGTGGTAACAGCGTTATACGTTCCCAGGCGATTACCTGTAGATTTAAATGTAATTCAACAATATTTACGAAAAACTTTAAGTAACTACAAACACCCCAAACATTGGCTGGAAGTCGAACGTTTGCCCAGAAGCGATCGCGGTAAAGTTAATTATCCCCAAGTAAAATTATTAGCAATTAAACTTATGAGCGAGCGAAAATAGCACGACTTTAATATTAGTTTTTTGGTTAATTTTTTGATTTGATAGTTACAATACTACTCCCGCTTAACTCGATAATTACCCAATCAAAAAATGAGTTTTTTTTTGCTTTACCGTTATTGATTTTTTATATTCTTTGGGGCGATAGAAGTAGTATATTTCTTTGTCTTTTTTAAGCTAGAGATTAATTAGTGGTTTATTTTAGATAGCTATAAAGCAAGATGCAATCGCATTTTTGAAAGATTTATACTATGCTAAAAACTTCAGCGTTGTCCTAAAGTATCTTTAAATGCTTGTCTTTGAGTGAGTCGGTCTAAATAATCGATAACAGCTGGATATTCTTGCCAATCTAAATTAAAAAGTAACTTTGCCATATATAGATAATAACCAACTGCAACATCGGCTACAGTAAAGCTTTCGCCCATAAGATAAGGATTTTCTAGCAAGATCTCATTTAAAGGAGATAATAATCGCGGCATTTCTGTTTCTCTTCTATCCTCTAAAAAAAGTCCATTACCCAAAGTTGAATTGGCAAAAATAATCCACTGGTTTATTTGAGCTTGTGTCGCTAAATCTTCAGGCATTTGTCCGTATTTAGCAGCTAGGTACCATAAAATTGCTCCCGATTCCCAGACAGAAAAGTCATTATCTACTAATGATGGAACTTTGCCCATCGGATTAATAGCTAAGTATTCTGGTTGCTTATTTTCTCCAGCAGCAATATTTAACTTTTTATACTGATAAGATATACCTAGTTCTTCTAAATACCAAAGAACTGCCGCAGCACGAGTTCTTTCTCCTCCATAAAGTATTATAGAAGCTTTAGACTTAACTGCTGGAAGTTTGGGTTGATTTTCAGCATTCTCGGCTCGGATGAATTTAGGAACCACCATCGATATTATTAAAATAGAGCATAATCCTATAATTTTAAGTTTTTTCACGTTGTTTTTTTTGAATTGATAATATTCGAACTTAAGCCGATGTAAAAAGCAAAACCAAGTCCAAATCTATTATTTACTGGCGATCGCAGTTTGAGGTTTCGGCAGCAGCACAATTTTTTTTTTGACTGAGAACTATTAATGTTTTTCGAGATTTAGACGTTTGATTAGCCAGTAACTGACTGCTAAAGCTAAAATAGCAATTCCTAAAGCAGCGAGTTCGGTACTGGAATATTTATTAAAATCAAAGATCACTATTTTACGGGCGATCGCAATTAAAGAAGTTACAATTACTAGTTCTACCTGAACGATATGTTTTTTTAGGTAGGCGGTAATATTTTCTAATAATTCTAAAGCGATTAAAATATTTAAAAACAAACCAAATAGTTCGATTATGCTTTTACTGTAAAAACCTATTGGGTCTTCAATGATATCTTTGATCAAGAATACAATTAAGTCAAAAGTTGCTACTAAAATTACAATTGATAAAGCTAATGATAAAAGTTTGGCAACGATATTTTCAATCAAACGCAGTAAATCGAGAATAGTTTTGTCTTTACCAATTGTTTTAAACAGTCTAAATATTTTGGTAATTAACCTTGCCATGACTAAATTTTAGAGCGAGTTTGAATTTTGCTTTAAAATTATAATCATAAGAAAATAGCGACCGAAAAGAAACTTTTGCGATCGCCTGTTTCAGAAAAGTTTGTCAGAATTATAGTTTAAACAAATATTACTCTATAGTTGGTAATGATAAAAACCAATAGTTAAACTGTTTTTTATTTAACTATAGTTTTGGATTTATTAGTTTCAGCATCTGAAGAATTGTAGCTTGTTTCTAGCAGCATTATTTGTTTGGCTCTAGCTGATAGAGCGTTTTTGTCTATCCAGTTAACGATTAGAGCATCGGTAGAAAATAGACCCGCACCATTAACTAAGAAGAACAGAAAACAGGCAGCGTAAATAGCCGATAGTTCTAGATAAGCAAAACTCAAACCCGCTACAGATATGTGATGGTACATAGCTACGCACATGGTACCGAATAGACCTAAAGCGGCAGGTCTGGTAAATAAACCAAGTGCTACTAACGGTGCGCCGATTAATTCGGTGTAAGCAGCAACGTAGCTGAGAAATATTGGAAAGGGTAAGCCGAGATAGGCAACATAAGCTTCGGCAAAGCTTTCAATATTAGATAATTTATCCAAACCGTTGTGAATCATCATAATGCCCACAACGGCTCTCAATATTGCCCAGGTTGTTTGATTCCAGAAATTGGGGTTGGTATTTGGTCTGAATAATTTGGTTGCTAGTGAGTTAACAGTCATGAAAGTAAAAAATTTTTGAACGACTAAGGTTGATTACGTATCCAAATAAATATTGAGAATATTAATTACATTTATTAGCCTGGTTCCCTATTGTTTCGGTAAGAATCAAGCTAACTTTGCTTGGTTGCGACAGCTTTGTTTGTCTAGCGATCGCTAAGGTACATAACCACTTAATTAAAATATAGCGCGTTTTTACTAAGAAGTGTAAAGAAAACTTAAAAAATATTGCAACAATTGCCAGATAGATCGAGCAACTCAAATTTTTGTTTGCCAGAAGTACTGTAGTTACGATGCAGATATAACCACTCGTAAATTGTTGTGAATTTACATTTAGAGCCGCTTTTCACTCTATACTCAACTTTAAAGTTAAGGTACCTGTTTTTATAACCTAGCCTTAACCCCCATAAAGTCTTAAACTTAAGTTTGCAATCAAAATTGAATTTAGAATAATCAGACTGTGCGAAAAATAGTTATTGCTGGGAACTGGAAGATGCACAAAAATCAAGCAGAGTCCTTGGCATTTGTGCAAGCATTTAAATCCGAAGTTGAAAATGTAGGCGAAAACCAAGAAGTAGTTTTATGTGCGCCTTTTACTTCATTGACTGCAATGTCTAAAAGCCTTCACGGCAGTAAAATTAAGCTGGGAGCGCAAAATATTCATTGGGAAGATGAAGGAGCGTATACAGGTGAAGTATCAGGCAATATGCTGACAGAAATTGGCATAAGTTATGTCGTTGTCGGTCATAGCGAACGCCGTCAATATTTTGGCGATACCGATGAAACGGTCAATCTAAGATTAAAAGCAGCACAACGTCACGGACTTATCCCGATTCTCTGTGTGGGTGAAACTAGAGAACAAAGAGATGCAGGAGAAATAGAAAACGTCATTTCCAATCAGATAAAAAAAGGTTTGGCAGAAATAGACCAAAGTAATTTGATTATTGCCTATGAGCCAATTTGGTCGATTGGTTCGGGAGATACCTGCGAATCAACAGAAGCCAATCGCGTTATTGGTATTATCCGCCAACAGTTAGATAATAAAGATGTTCCAATTCAGTATGGCGGTTCGGTCAAGCCCAAAAACATCGATGAAATTATGGCTCAGTCAGAAATTGACGGTGCTTTGGTAGGGGGAGCAAGTTTAGATCCTGCTAGTTTTGCGCGTTTGGTTAATTATCAAAGCTAACTCGAAATAAGCGACCGAATTGTTGAATGAGGGCAGAGGGACTGGGGACTCGGAGAAGGCTCTAGTAGAGTGAAATCTTCTTGTCTCCTTGTTTCTTTTTCTCCTCGTCCCCTGCGCCGTTACTCTCTGCCCAAAAGTTCTAAGTTTCTCTTTGTTTACAAGAATTGGTATTAGTTTTCTTCAGTTGCGATCGCTTTTTCTAAAGCAATTTTTAAATCTTGAGTTAAATTAGCAACGGTTTGACGACGATTGGTTTGGTAAACATCCCAATAATCGCTAATAAAAAAAGGTTTTTCTACTGTTAACTGTGCCCATCGCTTACCAAGACGAGGAGTTTGAACTTTCGATTTCTCTGTCATTCTCGAAACGGTTTTCCACAACAGCAGAATAGTATCGGCAAAGCGTTCTACAGTTGGTTTTTCGGCAACGTACTGTCCCGTCACGCTAACAAAGCTCTCAACCAAACGCATGTGCCAGAGTCGCAGTTCGGCTTCTGAGGCGACTAAATTTGCCAGACCTCGTTCGACAGGGGCAAGAGTTTTTAACTCTGACATATCCAGACGATAGATACGATCCCAGCCTGCCTGTTCGACACGACGACAACGATCGCCAAGATTGCCTTTTGATTTTAAATTGAAGGCTTTTTCGGCTACATTCAAGGCTGCGTCTAGCAAAGCTGGCAGACGAGTTGCAAGTTTGGTATCTTCTGAGTTACTAACTAAATCTTGCTGATAAAATTTACTGTAAAACTCTTCCATTTGAGACAGTAAATGTTCTCCTAACTCGTAAAGCCGTTTATAAAGTATTGCTTCTTGTTCTGGGGTAGGTGCTACCCCATCGTTTAACTGCATTCCAGTAGCTAACTGCTTTTTTAGCCCGCTATCTACTTCTAATTGAGCTAGCAGTCTTTCTAAAGATTTCCAGGGTGGTTTGACAAAACGATAGCGAATTCCCAAAGGTACGATCGCCACATCTTCGGTACGGTCTGCCTTGCGTAAATCTTCCTGACACCAAAAAGCAAATTGAGCGATCCCAGGTTCTAGTGGACTGACAATTTCATTATGACCGTTAGTAGCTCCCTCTGGGGCAGCAGCCAGAGGAAAACGCCCGTTAACGAATAAATTACGGATCGATCGCAGCCCCTGACGATCTGTCGTTCCCCGACGAATAGAGGTAGAGCCTAGCTTGGGTAGCAGCCAGCCTACAAATTCACCAGCCCACAGGGGAATACCGCGATCGTAGATAAAGTGAGCCTGAACGGGAGACTGTAAGGGTTTTCCCTCTTTTCTGGCAATCTGGGGTAGTTGATTCCACAACAGTTGGGCAATACAAGGGGGATCGGTAGTAGCGGGATGGCGAAAAGCAATTAAAAACTTGGTTTTACCTGCTTGAAACTGACGGTAAAGTTCTACTAGTTCCTCCGTATTTTGCGATCGCACCTCACTAATGCCATAACCGTATCGCAACCAGGCAGGAATAATAGTCCGCGCTATTCTCCAAATTATCGGGTTAAAGTCTGGCGGAATAAATTCGAGTGCTGGTTGAACTGGCATTATCAAAACTTAAAGATGGTTAATTATTTCGCACCATAACTCATAAATCAAAACGCTGCTATGTCAAACGAATTTAAAATTGGAGAGCATTCAAAATTTTTATAGCGATCGCCACTCACAATTTTAAGCGATTGAAAATCAAACTTAACTTACACAGCTATCTCCGTCATATTCTTCAATTTTTAAAAAGAACTCAACCAGCTAGTTTATCGCTGACTAAACGATTTAAGCTTACATTTTGTTCGGCGGCTTCTATTGCCAGCATACGATGACGCTCTGGGGTAATGCGAATCTGAAATTTTCCACTGTATTGTTTTTCTGAGATTGGTTCGGGAATATGTTCGCTGTTAGCTTCCATATCCCTGACGATATCTCTGACTAAATTTGTTATACCCAAGAGTGCTTTAGATTGAGTTTCAGCCAGGTAAGAAAGGCTAGGGAATTCTGCACATAGTCCCACAAATTCATTATCTTCTACCGACCAGATAACTCTATAAATGTAATGTTTGTAGTTAACCATTTATCTTAGTAATGAGTTTACTTTACTGCTGTTCCAAATATTCTTTCAAATCGGAAATAGTATTGAGATCGAATTTGTTGGCGGTTACATCGCGCACGATTAGAGCGTAGGTATTATTAAAGCCAAAAGGTGCGAGCCATTCTAAATTGTATTGCTGTTGATATTGACGGTTGACGTAATTAAAAACTTTATCAGCATCTCGAACGATGTCTTCTCGCGTAGATTCATCAGCTTGAATAATTACTAGTAAACCCGTACCCGTATATTCGGGATAGAGATCGATCGCACCAGTATTTAAAGCATCAAATGCAATTTTAGTCCCTGCCAGTCCCGTTTTTAATTCCACATCGAGATTGGTATAGTTTTCAATGACTACCGCCATTAGATCTGCTAAGAGATACTGTTCGGTAAAWTTTTTSGAGCCGATAATAATATCTGGCGTACCGCGACGGACGGTTTGGGTTTTTAAGCCAAGCTCTTGCAAAAATTCTTTAGCTACTTCTAAAGTAGAGCGATTGAGACTATCTACCTGATAATTGAGTCTGGTCATGTCTTCGTTAGAAATTTGACCTGATAATTTTCCTAACGCCTCTTGCAGTTGAGGATATTGCTCTAAGGTTTGGCTTCTGACTACGGGAGCGGCATAGTAAGGAGGAAAATAATTGCGGTTATCTTCGAGAACGGAAAGATTAAAAGCCTGAATTCTACCATCGGTGGAAAAACCGCTAATTACCCCTACTCTGCCATCTTTGACTGCTTCGTACATCAAACCAGGATCTAGTTCGACAGTATCCAACTCTAAATCGTAGTGTTCTCGCAAACCAGGATAGCCATCGGCTCGTTCCATAAATTCGGCGGTAAACCCTGCCTGAAAAGAATTATTGAGAAATTGGGGAACGATTAGCCAAGCTATAGCTATAGCCAGTAAAACTGCTGCGGCGATCGCCATCGGCTTAATAAAGCGAACTACGTTACGTTGAACGACTCCTAATAAGAAATCTAGCAGTAAAGCTAAAGCTGCCGCAGGTATTGCACCTGCCAGCATCATATTGACATTATTTAAGGCAATACCGCGAAATATAAATTCTCCCAAACCGCCAGAGGCAATTAAAGCACAGAGGGTAGCTACTCCTACCGTAGTTACCGCGGCAGTACGTATCCCTGCAAAAATCACCGTAATTGCCAGAGGTAACTCTACCTTATATAAAATTTGCAGGTCGGGCATTCCCATGCCTCTAGCGGCTTCTTTAATGGAGCTATCTACTTCTTCTATCCCCGCATAGGTATTGCGAATTATCGGCAGCAGAGCGTATAAAAAGAGAGCGACAATCGCAGGAATCACCCCAATACCTAGTAAGGGTAAGAGAAACCCCAACAGTGCCACGCTGGGAATAGTTTGAATAATTCCTACTCCACCGATGACGCGCTCGGCTAATTTGGGATAGCGAGTTAAGATAATGCCGACAGTAACCCCAATAGCGATCGCAATTGCCAGGGAAATAACGGTTAAGCCGATGTGTTCTATGGTTTGTTCGGCGATTTCACTTTTTTGGCTGAGAAAAAACTTCCAGAGACTCACGATTTTTTATATTGATAGAAGGCATTAAGCAGTTCTTGGCAATTGGTAACTAGCATTTGGCGGTCGTGGCGGTCGCTAATGCCGACAAGAGAGGATTTAAGAGAAGAAGCCTCTACATCTTCTAAGATATTGAGCAGGCTTTGGTTTTGCCGATATTGTTTGGGGGCAACTGTTTCTGAAGCTAGTGGTTGCAGCCAGGGTAACAACTCTCCTAAATGAGTAACGGATAGTTCTAACTGAAAGCGATTGGTGTCGAAAAAATCTCGCACAAAATCGTTTTGTGGCTGAAATAGCAATTGTCTGGGAGTGCCAATTTGTTCTACTTTGCCGCGATCCATCAAGCACAGGCGATCGCATAAGGTAACTGCTTCCATAACATCATGAGTTACCAGCACCATAGTTTTTTGCAACAGGCTTTCCAAATGCTTGAATTCTTGCTGTATTTGACTGCGAGTAATGCGGTCTAAGGCTCCAAAAGGTTCGTCTAAAAGGACAATTGGCGGATCGGCAGCGAGGGCGCGAGCCAAACCTACCCTTTGCTGTTGTCCGCCACTCAATTCGCGAGGATAGCGGTGGGCAAATTGTTGGGGAGGTAATCCCACCATTGCTAATAACTTATTAGTGCGATCGCCGATACGCTTTTCTTTCCACTTTTTTAAACGAGGAACGACTGCTACATTTTCACCAACAGTGTAGTGGGGAAACAGCCCCGTATTTTGAATTACATAACCAATATCCTGACGTAATTTTTCCGACTTAGATTTACAAACATCTTTGCCGTTAATTAAAATTCTTCCCCCAGTCGGCTCGATTAAACGATTGAGCATTTTCAGGGTAGTTGTTTTACCGCAACCGCTCGTACCAATTAAGCCAAAAGTTTCACCAGATTTAATACTAAAAGAAATGCGATCGACTGCCGTAACTCCGCGATATTTTTTAGTCAGGTCGATCGCCTCAATCGCAAACTGACTCATTTACTTACTAATTTTAAGAATTGCTACCAATCCGTGACCGCAACCTAAACCCTGCTGCATTTCGTATTCTAAAGTCCGTAAAGCATAACCCAATTGCGGTTCGATAATATTAGCTCTGGGATCGCCGTACCACATCCAACTAACATCGGCGATGACGCGATCGATAGTCATCAGGGCAAATTGCAAAGGCTTTGAATAATGATGCCATCCTTGCAAATTGACTAAAGAAATATTTTGACAAAGTCTTTGCTGACAGTATTCGACAACAATATTCCAAGATTCTACTAGCTGTCTTAAAAAAGGAGCTATCTCCGAATGTTTGGGAATCATCCTGGGGTCTAAAATCAACTCCTGTAAATCAGTACGCATATAGTCTTCATGGAGAGAATTAATCGAACGGCGAATTGGTTTGAGTAGAGAATTATATTCTCTGGTATCGGTATGCCTACCTACCATTACCGAGCGATCCATTAACTCTAAAACTTCAATTTCAATCCCCGTAGCCTCGCTTATTTCTTGAGTTAGTTGTTTGACTTCCCTACCCGTCCAAAATCGCAGGGGAAAAGATTCAATATCTAAATGCTTACGGGTTGCTTCCGAATACAGGTAACTCATAGAGTAATCTCGCACCTTTTCGGTTTCAGTTTGAGCCGACCAGTAATCGGGCCACTCAATTGAGTATCGTCCCACAAAATCTAGTACGACTACACTATTGTCGTGACCGTGTTGGCAAATATCTTGCAGCAGAGTTACTAAATCTTTTCTAGATAGATGGGATAAGGAAGCATAAGAAGAAAAATAGATATCGAAGGGAGATTGTGTAGTTTTAAGCTTCCCTAGACCTTCACTAAGATCTGCTCGAGCAAACGAAACGTTAGACTTATCTTCAAAAATTTCGTTGCCTTTTTCCACCATTGCCTGAGAAATATCCAAACCCAAGTAAGTTTCAATATTTTCTTCTGGCAGTACCCTTTGATGTTGTAAACCCAGATCTAAGTCTTGGCGATCGATTAATGTCAGGATTTGATAACCTTGTCCCGCACCACAGCCAAGATCGACAATGCGAACTCCTCTATTTTGTTCTTGACAAGAATCGACCAATTTTCGTAAATAAGGACGTAAGGCAATTCGCGTTAAACGATCTTCCCAATAAGTACGGACATTATCGTATTTGCCAAACAAATTACCAAGATAAAGATCGTACTTCCCTTCACTAACGGCTTTGCTATAAGTTCTCGATCCAACCGATTGCATATAATTCTCCGAGTTTTTTAATGCATATTTCTCTGCCATTTCCCAATCGAATTAGGCGCATCTCAATGGGGAAAATGGCTTTGGAAGATACGAAAACAGAATAACTCTTCTTTGCTAGTTAAATACGAGCTTTATCGTACTTAACTAAATAAATTGTTAATTTCAACAATGAGCAATTAGCAATGAGCAGTTATCATTGTTTACTGTTCATTGATAAGTTCTCGATTCTTTAATGCAGATTTCCCTGCCACCTTCCAATTAAATTAGCCGCATCTGGATGGGGAAAATGGCTTTGGAAGATACGAAAATAGAATAACTCTTCTTTGCTACCTATAGGAAGCTCCTCGGCGATCGCCCTGTCTACTTCCTGTTTATCAATCTTGGCTTCGGCATGGTCTTGTAATATTGTTGAGGAAGCACAACCTTGAGCGAATTCCATTTTGTCTCGCCAAACTATTTCGTGGGGTAGCTTATCTTCAAAGGCTTTGCGTAGCAGCCATTTTTCAATACCAAAGGTTTTATAGAGTTTTAGTTTGGGAGCGATGCTCAGACACAATTCGATAAACTCGGTATCCAAAAAGGGAACGCGACCTTCAATACTGTGTGCCATAGTCATCCGATCTACCCGTTGCAAATTAAGATTGTGCAATCCCTTAACTATATTTATCGATTCTTTGTGTAGGGCAAGAGGATCTTCATAATCGACAAAGTAACTATAGCCTGCAAACAATTCGTCGGCACCTTCACCACTCAGCACTACCTTGACGTATTCACTAGCAAGGCGCGACACCATATAGCAGGGAATAGCACTGCGAACTAGAGCAGGATCGAAAGATTCGAGGTAATAAATTACATCAGAGAGAATTTCGAGCATCTCTGCTTCTGTATAGACATATTCGTGGTGTATTGTGCCTATATGTTCTGCTACCAAACGGGCTGCTTTAAGATCGGGAGAAGTAGGCAATCCTACAGAGAAAGAATGCAGTTCGCCAATGTGTTCTTTCATTACCGCAGCAATAATACTCGAATCCAAACCGCCACTAAGAAAGACACCGACAGGCACGTCGGACATGAGGCGTTTCTGGACGCTTTTAGACAGAGTTTGCTGAATTTTAGGAATAACCTTGTCTAAATCTTCGATAAAGGTTTGTGCTTCTGGTAGCTGATAATAAGGTGAAAATCCCTGCCCAGAACGATAATAATAGCCGTTGGGAAACTCGTGAATTTCATCGACTTGTTCGACTAAAGCTTTGATTTCCGAAGAGAAAAACCAGCTATCATCTTTTTTGCCATAGTATAGGGGTTTTATGCCAATGGGATCTCGCGCTGCGATAAAATCATCTCCTTCACTGAGAAAGAAACCAAACATACCGTCTAACTGGCTAGTTAACTCCGAGCCAAATTGCTGGTAGAGAGGTAATATAACTTCACTATCTCCCTGAGAGCGAAAAGCATAGTCTTGGAATTGCGATCGCAATTGTTGATGGTTGTAAATCTCGCCGTTACAAATAGCATAAAGCTGGTGTTCTTCATTGCAAAAAGGTTGATGCGCTCCTTCTACATCGACAATAGACAGCCGTTGGTGTCCCAAAGTAAGATTGCCCTCGGTGAAAATCCCCGTGTTATCTGGTCCGCGATGTACCAAAGTCGATAACATTTGTTGAAAATCATAGTCTTTATCGGAACTGCGGTCGAATACGCCAAGAATGCCACACATAATTAAGTTATTTGTTTTATTTATTTAATGCGAGTTTGCTACCGATTTTAATTCTATTGCTAATTCAAATTTGTACCTCTCAAACAGCATTGATTTAATCCAGAATATAGGTGTTCAACCCCAAGTTCTGCAAAGAACGAGAAGTAGTTTCTGCTTTACTCTTATTATTAAAAGCTCCTACCTGCAACATCGACTTACCTTGATAGATAGTCGCAAAGGCTTCGGGATATAGAGATCGCACCGTTGTTTGCTGGCTGTCATTAGTGGCTTCTACCAAAACTTTGTAAATAACACTTGCCGCACTAGACGCATTTATGACAATAGCTTGACTATTTGAAGAAGATTGTGGAGGAAAAGGTACTGGCTGTGATACTGCTGCTGGTGCGTTAAAAACGTACTCTTTTTCTTCAGTCTCTACTTCCGCCAGTGGTGGCGGCGATGGCAGACGTTCGGCATTAGTTACAGCCTCTGGCTGAGTGTTAGTTGTGGAGGCAACACGGGGAGTTGGCAATGGTTCGGCTGGCAGTCTCTCAATCGGGCGATCGCTTGAGGGTAAATTGTTAGCAGTATCGATCGGAGTCACGCGATCGCCATTAAAATCTATGTTGCCCGAAATATTACTGCTGGTGTCAGTACCTACTGCGACAATCCAGTTACTGCTGGCGTTTTGAATATCGAGTTTATTATTACGAAAGCTATTATTACCAGGTTCTGCAACGGTACCCAAATCGGCACGAGAACGAGCGATTGCCACTAAACCAGTTTCTAGCGAATTTTCAATTTGATTATTACGTAGAGTTGCCTGGGAGTCACCTTCTAAAATAATCCCGATGCGATTATCGGTAAAGTTATTGTTTTTTAAGATAAAGGCAGAATTTTGAACTGCACTAACTCCAAAGCCAGTTTTTTCAAAAGTATTGTTGTTAACTTGCGGTGTTGAAGTTCCATAAACTAACAAGCCATTGCCAGCATTGTTATAAAACAAATTATCTTCAATTAACGGCGAACTATTGCCGTTTGCCGATACACCAGTATTACCGTTACCCGAAAAAGTATTGCTTGCCACAATGGGACTAGCAGACTCAATCCACAAACCATGTCCCCTAGAGTGAGGATTAGTTACAGTTACTCCAATAATTCCTGCAACACTATCGGTAGCAACAATTGCCACATTTTGCCCCGCACCCGTAGGACTAATAAAATAACCATTGCCACGAATAACTATATTGTGTCCTTTACCACCAGCACTGCCTTTAATGGTGACAGGTTTTTCAATAATAAGGGGAAAAGTTTCACCAGTCGCTTCGCTATAGGTACCCGAAGCTAAGTCAATTGTGGTGTTGAATTGGGCTATTTTTAAAGCTTGAGTAATTGTTTTAAACGGAGATTGTTGAGAACCATCTCCCTTGGTATCATTTCCAGTTTGAGGATCGACGTAAATAATACTTTGTTCTGAGGCTAATTGAGTGGGAGTGTTATTTGGTACTGGTTGCGCCTGCGCCACAAAGTTGAGAGGAGTTAAGATTGTTGCCAATGAAATACCGATAAAATATATGCCGTCAAGCCTCGATTTTGCTGAGGTTGAGCGATCGCCAAATCCCATAGTCTTTCTCCCAATCGGTAATAACACCTATTATCAAACCAGCTACCTTCAAACTGCAATAGATATCAAATAACGTATAATTGCCTAAGTTTGGATTTATCTATCTAAGTATAACCAAGTGAAAATATTCGTCTACCATACCCCCGAACAAACTCCCGACGACCATCTTCCCGACTGCGCTGTAGTAATTGACGTTTTAAGAGCGACTACCACAATTGCCACCGCTCTAAATTCTGGTGCAGAAGCAGTTCGTGTTTTTAGCGATCTTGACGAACTCAAAGAACAATCGCAGTTATGGCAACCGAACCAAAGATTGAGAGCGGGAGAAAGAGGAGGAGAAAAAGTAGAAGGCTTCGATCTTGGTAATTCTCCCCTCGAATGTACTCCAGAAGTTGTTAAAGACAAACACTTATTTTTAACCACTACTAACGGTACTCGCGCCTTGCAAAAAGTCGAACGAGCTAACACGGTGATTACCGCCGCTCAAGTTAACCGTCAGGCAGCAGTTAATTTTTTAATAGAAAAACAGCCAGAAACCGTCTGGTTAGTAGGTTCTGGTTGGCAGGGAGCGTACTCGGTTGAAGATACCGCCTGCGCTGGCGCGATCGCTCAATTAATTTTGCAAAATAGCGATTTACCTGCAATTGATATTATTGCCAATGATGAAACCATTGGCGCGATCGCTCTTTACAGTCAGTGGCGTGACAATTTACTCAATGTTTTCCGTCAGTGCAGTCACGGACAGCGTCTCTTAAAGTTAGACGGTGATGAAGATTTAAAATACTGTGCCAGAACCGATTTTTTAAATGTGCTTCCCATTCAAAAAGAGCCTGGGGTTTTAGTTAAATACGGCTAGGTTTTTCTTTAAATATCCAATATATCTAACGCGATCGCCTTTACTATTTCGCTGAGAGTTATATTTAACCTCAATCTATAAATAAACTTTATCCTTCAGCTTTACGAATTAAATACTGCTGTCGATTGAATTCTTGTTGGGCTTCGCTTAACAAGGCGTAATTATCAATAGGCGATCGCATATCCCATTGAGTTTCGGCAAATACTAATAAGCTAACGGTCATAATTATTCCCGTGGCGAAAAACTGCCAGCCCATACAGTAGGGTAAAGCTAAGATACCTAGTAAGTGGATTATGCCTGAAATTGTTAGAGCGCGCGATCGCAATCCCCATCCTGTAAAGAAATAACCAACGGCACATAAAGCCAACCATAGATGGCAGAGATACATCAAAATTGTTCCCAATCCCAGAAAAATTCCCAGATCGGTAACGACAACTCCAGCTAACATCAAGATTATCCAGGCATACAATACCCAGCGCAAACGTTCGACTTTGACCCAGAAATGAGTCAACGCTGTCATACTTACCGTGCCGATAATTGTCAGTACCGACCAAAAAATCGCTTGGCTTATCCAGCTAATAGGTGCAAACTGCGCCGTAAAAAAAATAGTTGCTGAAATCAATCCCCAAATTACAAAAACCTGGTCGATTCTCGTATAGAACTTAGAAAGCAAAGTGCGATCGCGAACTGCTAACTCAAACTGCCACAATCCTTGACGGTCTTGATAATCGAGTGCTTCTTGTTTGCGACGGATAATTGGTTGTGCCGAACTAAATGAAATCATTTAAAGCTTAACTTTACAAAAATTGAATCTAACCCAAGATATACTTACTAAACTATCTTAACAATAGTACATAATTTTCGTGCAATACAGTCAATCGTTATTTTTGCCTCAAGCTATAGGGTTTTTACCAGTATCGATCTCGATTTTCTATTTGATAAAATTTCATATTTAATTACTTTTACTTAATTAAATGTGTTGCCGACCAAATTGCCCAAGCATCAGTGAGCCACAAAAACATCGTGCAGACAAATAAAATTAAATACATCCAAGGTTGAGCGAGGGGACGAATATCGCTAGTATCGATCGCCGTTTTATCGGCAACAATATTAACCATCTTGGCAAACCCTGCAACCCGCATGGGCAACAAATAGGCTCGCTCTGTAGTTTTAGTAGTAAAGTAATAAACCAATCCTCCCTGACCTGTAGTTCGCATTTTTAGATCGCAAATTTCTTTCCAGGGTAAAGACCAGCCGTTACGAAAAAACTGCGGTACCCAGCCAGGATATGCTACCTGTATTTTCTCGTCATCTAAGACTACTCGTTCGCTTAAAGCTGCCGTTAGCGCGATCGCTCCCAACAAAATGCCCAGGCACAATAGCCAGGGAGATACGGGAGCAGCAGTAAATTTGGCTAGAAATGGCAAAGGAACGGTAAGTCCGATATACAGACAAAATAGAGTAATTTGGATAATTGGCGAAATTCTAAAAATATTCATCATCAATTGTTACTGCTAGCTCGGATTATCTTTTTGTTGTTCAAAGTCTTTTTAAAAGATCGCAAAGTTTGCTGTCAAACTGTTACCGTAAAGATTTGTTAGCCTTAAAAAGATTTAGGATAGAGTGTGTTGTTCGATCTATTCTTAATTAACATAGATCGATTTAATTTTAGTAGAACCCCAAACTCATGAATCAGGAACGGACAATTTGGCTTTACGATACGACTCTAAGGGATGGCTCTCAAGGAGAAGGAATTGCTTTATCTTTAGATGACAAGCTAAAAATTGCCCGTAAACTAGATGAGATGGGCGTTCCTTTTATTGAAGGCGGTTGGCCTGGTGCCAATCCCAAGGACGTACAGTTTTTTTGGCAGTTGCAAGAACAACCATTAAAACAAGCAGAAATTGTGGCTTTTTGTTCTACCCGTCGTCCTCACCAAGCCGCAGCAGAAGATCGGATGTTACAGGGAATTTTGGCAGCAGGAACGCGCTGGGTAACTATTTTTGGTAAATCCTGGGATTTGCACGTTACTGAAAGCTTAAAAACTAGCCTAAAAGAAAATTTAGCAATGATTGGCGATACGATTGAGTATCTCCGCAGTTGTGGCAGAAAAGTAATTTACGATGCCGAACACTGGTTTGATGGCTATAAAAATAATCCCGATTATGCACTCGAAACTCTCAAAACTGCATTAGACGCTGGTGCTGAATGGCTAGTCCTGTGCGATACCAATGGCGGCACTCTACCCCACGAAATCGGCGCAATTGTTACCGAAATGGTGACGAAAATGCCCGAATTAAAATCCGATCGCTCTGGCGGTAAATTAGGTATCCACACTCACAACGATGCGGGGACGGCAGTTGGTAACGCAATTGCGGCAGTAATGGCGGGAGCGGATATGGTGCAGGGAACGATCAACGGTTATGGTGAAAGGTGTGGCAATGCCAATCTTTGTACTCTAATCCCCAATCTACAGCTAAAGCTCGGCTATAGTTGCCTCGAACCAGAACAGTTGGCACAATTAACGCAGACTAGTAGAGCGATTAGCGAAATTGTTAATTTAGCACCCGAAGATAACGCTCCTTTTGTAGGTCGTTCGGCTTTTGCCCACAAAGCAGGAGTTCACGTTTCGGCAGTAGAACGCAATCCTATAACTTACGAACACTTAGATCCGAATCTTATTGGCAATCAACGGCGCATCGTTATTTCCGATCAGTCGGGTTTGAGCAATGTTTTTCATTATGCCGAGAAGTTTGGCATTAGTCTAAATAAGCAAGATCCTGCTTGCAGACAAATTCTAGCAAAATTGAAAGCTTTAGAAAATGATGGCTATCAGTTTGAAGCTGCCGAAGCTAGTTTTGAATTATTGATGCGCTCGGCTTTAAATCAACGACCGCAAATGTTTCAATTGCAAGGATTTCGAGTCCACTGCGATTTAGACCGAGAAGAAGCTTATATGGCAAGTAATGCTTTAGCTACGATAAAAGTAGAAGTAAACGGCAGAAAGTTACTAGAAGTGGCAGAGGGAAACGGCCCCGTATCGGCTCTCGATAGTGCCTTGCGTAAAGCTCTGGTTAAATTTTATCCTCAAATCGCCCAATTCCAACTGACAGACTATAAGGTAAGAATTTTAGACGGAGCGGCAGGCACTGAAGCTAAAACGAGAGTTTTAGTCGAATCGAGTAACGGTCTGGAGCGTTGGACTACAGTAGGAGTATCTACCAACATTCTCGATGCTTCCTATCAAGCAGTAGTAGAAGGTATTGAATATGGCTTGCTCCTACAAACTGCTGACAAAACCAAACATACTAGCAAATCTACCTCGCTGTAGCTCTAACTCGAAGTAGACCTGCAAAACCAATCAATTGCATTCAACTTATGACTCTTCTTCCCAAAACAACCAGAAGCAGGCTAAAAAATATTCCACAAAACACCAGTGTTTGGGAGGGCGATCGCCGTTCTCTAGGAAATATTGCCTCTCATTTAGAGCCAGACTTAGAGGCTGGTGGTGAATGTATTATTTGGGTAGATGTTGTAGAAGGTTCGGTAAGAGCGATGGATATTGTAGATTCTGAAATGGGGATCGAAGCAATAGTAAGGGCTTTGCTGCGAGCGATCGAATCTCCCCAGCATCCAGCACGACCAGCCCGACCTCAAAAGATTGTCGTGCGCGATCGCGAGATTCAGTTTTTTTTACGAGGTGTATTACAAGAACTAGAGATCAAAGTTGAGTATGCAGCCAATCTTCCTTTAATCGATAGTCTATTTCAAGGGTTCGAGCAAATCGGCAATAGAAGACCTCCTGCTTTGCCACCTTCATACGAATCTCATTTAGAAAACGCCGCGCTCAGAGTATGGCAAGCTTCTCCCTGGGAGTTACTAGCCGACAGCGATGTTTTGGTAGTCAAGCTGGAAGATTGCGCGATCGATACAGTTTACCTGTGTATTATGGGCATGATGTCCAGCGAATATGGAGTATTATTCTATCGTTCTTTAGAATCCCTCAAACAATTTCGACAGGCAATCTTAGCAGAAAGCCGTTCTGAGGCACAGCTAGAAAAGTTGTTTTTGACCCAAGACTGTTGGTTTCTCAATTACGAAGTAGAAGACGATCCCGATTTAGATTTTGATGAAGTTGTGCCGATATTTGGCAGCCTACATCCTTATGAAGGAATCAGACCTTTTTTGGATGAAGAAGAATCCAAAATAGTCTATGGTGCTTTAGAAACACTATTACTTTTCTGTCGCTCTCATCACCAGCATCTAATTCAAGAACCAATAGCGGCAATTTCTGAAGCTTATCAAATCGAACTACCTCCAGAAGATACAGGGGAGCAAACGATAATTTCATCTACAATTTCTACAGTACCCGAACTAACCACCGAACTTTTGGCAATTGGTAGTAGCGATCGCCTCGTTAATGCTGCCGAACCTACTAAAATCGATATTCCCATTCAAGAAGATCTCATTCCCGACGATTCGTTAGTGACCCTAAATTTTATTCCCTGGCAAATAGTCGAACAACTCAAACAAGAAAAACGAACTTATTATCAGTCTTTGAATGTCGTTCCTCAAGGCAAAAAGCTACCGATAATTCTCATTCAAACTACTCGTCCCAAAGCCAAAGCTACCATAGAACGCATCAAATCGGCAGGAGGTTTAAAATCGGTTTGTTTTAATCCTGGCGAAGACCCTTTTAGTGGCGATATTTTCGATTTGGGTATGTTACAAACTAAAGATGGCGAACTGTATGTTTTTGCCGAGTACGATCGAGGTATTCCCCAAGAGCTTCAAGCGGTGCAACGCTGGCAGCGTAGTTGTCAAAAAACTCATGGTTATTGTGGTTTGGTCGTTTCTATGGGAGCAAAGGGCAACAATCGCGGCAATCCCCAACCTAAAGATATGCTAGCAGTGTTTGAAACCAAAGCCGTGGATGGAGCAGAGTTGGGTCTTGGCATCCTCAAACTAATGCCCAATTTTGAGTTTTAATTGGGTTAACTATCAAAACATTTACTACACAGTAGAGTAATCTGTAACTACCTCATAAACAAAACTGAGGGTTGCCCAGTTATCGACATCTAAAGCATAAACATTTGTGTTAGAGCCTAGCAACTCTTCAGACACCGAACTAGCTTCATGTAAATCTTTTAACATGGCATGAATTACCTCTAAAGGATTGGGAACGTTTAGCACCTGTTCTCGGTCTAATTTGAGGTTGGGCTGGGCTGCTAAAGCTTCTAAGGTGCGCTTGAATGGTTGAGTAGAAAAAATAGCATATACTTCCGCAATTCCTGCCGAGATAGTAACTTTCCATTTCCAGGAATCTTCTGATTCTGGAACCAGCAACTGACTTTGAGGTGAAATAACTAAATTTTGGACTGCCGTTGTTTCAGCATTATCGGTTTCTTGAGGAGTATACAAAGCAAAAACGTTACGGTCTGAGTCGATACCAATTAACAGCGCGTAAAGCGGCACTTCGCATTCATTGGTCAGACAAAATCTAATGTGAGAACCTTTAGCTAACACGGGAATGGAAGCCGATGTTTCTGTCGATAAAAGCAATTCTCGTTCGGCTTGTTTGCGATTATCTGAAAATTCCCCTGTGGCACGCTGTAGAGACGAGGTTTTATTGTTTTTAACTAATTCTAAAGTCGAAGCAACTTTTAAGTTGGAAGAAAAATCATTGACGGTCAACTCTAGCCATTTGGCTGCCAAAATATTATCGAACTGAGAGCTAAGACGGCTAATAGCAGATTTAACAGCTTCATTAGCATTACCTGCCGTACGCTGAATTAGTAAGCCACCACTAGAATACAAACCGTAGCTGAAAGCAGACGAATCTTTATCTTGAGTTTTGGCTACAGAATCAGTCTGTGGTTGACTCGATTCTGATTTAACTTTACCGACCAGACAATCAGCATTTTGTTCGCCGGCTGCTACTACTGAAGAAACGGCTTTAATATTAGCTAAGGCACTGGTAGCATCTACCCGTTCGATTCTTTGAAGATTGGCATCTAAAGCGACGGTCAAACCCAAGTCTCGCGGTAATACCCGAATAACCTCTTTAACTAATTTCTTTTCCTTAATTTTTTCGATAGTTTCAGGATCGGAATTTGCAGGTTTTACTCTGACAATTATTCCTTCTCGCGATTTAACCTGAAGCAAGTTTCGCCCGCCACTCTCAACAGAAACTAAGTCCAGATAAGAATCGCTACCGTAACAATCTAAGATGTTTGCTGGTATACCAATTAGTTTGACTTCTATATTGCCGTTGGTTTCAACCGCAGTTATTACACCTTCGGCATTCACAGAATTACTATCGGTCAAATAATATCCGATAGAAGGCTTGACGAGATCGTTCTTCATGATGGGTTGCTGCTGTCTGCCCATGACTCGCTCTACAGTTTCGGCACTACGTCCAATTATGGTCTGTATCTTACTGTTGGGGGTCATTTGCCATAGAGACTGGGTTAGTGCGTAAGTAAATAAACCAGCACTAAAACCACTCCATTGACCTTCAGCAGCAATCTGATTGTTGCTGGCAGCAGCTAATACGATACCTGGAATAGAAGGCAATCTGCGAGACGGCTTTAATCCTTTGCCAGCCAACTTAATTTGCAACTGTTCGCGAAACGCCAGTTCTTCAGAACCAATTTGTTCTGCTATTTTTGCTTTAGAGCGAAGGCGTACATTGCCGCGTAATATTCGTCGATCGTTATTGCCAAAGCCAGTGTCCAAAACCAGGGTTAGTTTGTCAGTATCGAGAGATTGCGCTAAGAGCAATAGGGTATCTTGCAAAAGAATATTAACGGCAGGTTCTGTTTTAGTAGGTAACGCTGCATCTGCTGGAATTAGAGTATTGACCAATCCCTCGCGATTGGTTTCTGAGACAGTTAAGTTAGTGTCTCGTTCGGACGGAGGCATTTTAACGCGACCGCCATAACCGCTAAAGTGAAAAATTACCGTGTCGTCAGCTTTAGCTTGTTGGGCGAGATGTTCGATAAAAGCAGTCTCAATGTTTTCTCTGGTTGCCTGGCGATCGCTCAAGGTCATAATGTCTTTAGGATTAAAGCCAAAGCGATCGATCAATAGCTCTCGCTGTAGTTCGATATCGGTCACACAACCGTTGAGACGCTCATTTTTATACTGGTTGATACCAATTAGTAAAGCAAGCTTACGATTGTTGGTTGCCGCTAAAGCCTGAGAGTAACCTTTAACTGAAGAAGCGATTGGAAAGGTTTCCCAAGCCGAGATATTTGCCTCAGTAACTCCTAGAGCGAACAGAGATAATCCAGCCCGTTGTAAAAAAGTTCGGCGATCTAGTCCCATATCAACCATTAGCATTTGAAAATTGGCGATCGGCATATCAAATATAGCCGATAGTTTTCGGTTAGCTGCAAAAAAGCTTATAAAATATAGCCCAATATTTTAAAGTTAAATTTTTTGGCAAACTAAATTTTTAATACGTAACCAATTGTACCATTGTGCCTTTGAGAAGAAGGAAGAAACAGGCTTCCTTCTCCAAATGAGCTAAATTTTATCGATCGAGCTTTAAACTTTCACCTGCATCGCTCTTGATAGTTCTGAAGCAACTTCGGGACGAGAAAATTCTGGTGGTGGTAACTTACCCTCACGCAACATGCCTCTAACTTTAGTTCCCGATAAATGAATGCGTTCTTCTTTGTTGCTAGGACTGGTTTTAGCCGTTGCCATTTGTTTGGTACGAGTACAGTAAAAAGCATGCTCGAACTTTAGAGGAGTAATACCTAATTCTCCTGGCTCGAATTCTTCAAAGATCTTTTGAGCGTCGTAGGTTCCGTAATAGTCTCCTACTCCTGCATGGTCGCGACCGACAATAAAGTGGGTACAGCCGTAGTTTTTACGGATTAGAGCGTGGAAGATAGCCTCTCTAGGTCCTGCATAGCGCATTGCCGAAGGATTTATTGCCAGAATAACGCGGTCTTGAGGAAAATAATGCTCCATCATAATCTCATAGCAGCGCATCCGTACTTCGGCAGGTATATCATCGCTTTTGGTCGCTCCTACTAAAGGATGTAAGAACAAACCATCAACTATTTCTAAAGCACATTTGATAATGTATTCGTGAGCGCGGTGAATGGGATTGCGAGTTTGAAATCCGACTACCGTTTTCCACCCTTTTTCGGCAAACGCCGCCCGCGATGCGGTGGGATCGATTTGATATTTGGGAAATAAAGGATGGGGAAAACGTTCTAGCAGCCATACTGGACCCGCCAAATTTACGGAACCTTGTTCGTAAATAACTTTGACTCCAGGATGCTTGTCTTCATCAGTGCGATAAACTTGGGTTGCTTCGCGTTTTTTGTCGTAACTATATTTTTCTGTTAACTGTAGTACGCCAACAAATTGACCGTTAGGATTGTCTAAGCGTACTAAGTCGCCTTCTTTTAATGAATTTGCTTCTTCTTCGCTAACAGAAAGGGTTACTGGTACCGACCAGGGAATACCGCTAGCAAGACGCATATTATCGACGACATTTAAATAATCTTGTCGTTCCATAAAGCCGCTAATGGGACTAAAGCCACCAATAGCAATCATTACTAAGTCTGAAGTCGCTCTTTTATCCAATCGAACTCTAGGTAAAGAATCGGCTTTAGCCAAAAAGTCCGATTTTTCGTCTGGGGTAGCAAGGCGGTCGATTAATTTGCCGCCATGAGGGGGAATTGTGTCTGTACTCATGTTTAATTTGTCTAGCTGCGATCGACAATCATAATCAACTTTAGCAAAACGCGGTAAAGGTTAACGTTTTAGCAGAGTCTTGCTCGACAGGCTACGTTAACCGCGTTTATTGCTCTATAGCTGCTACATTGATTTTTGAGTTTTTGTCATCGATCGCTTAAAATCAATGATTTACTTTTTGTTAAGGTGCGACCGATACTTGTAAACTCATGTTAAGTAAATCATATTTTTGTAGATTATGAAACGTTTGAATCTGTCTCGATGGTTAGTAGCGATCGCTCTATGTTTATTATTATGGCAAATAGCACCTGTTGCTATGGCTTTGGGTGGCAAACAGCCTGCTTTACAACAATCCGCACCAGAGTTTACTCTTCCTACCAATAGTAGAGAAGGGGAAGTGAATCTTCAAGACTATCGCGGCTACTGGGTTGTATTATATTTTTATCCCCAGGATTTTACTTCTGGTTGTACCCTTGAAGCCAAACGTTTTCAACAGGATTTACCAGAGTATGTTGCCAGAGATGCCAGGGTTTTAGGTGTTAGCGTCGATGATGTCGATTCTCATGCCCAATTTTGCGATGCTGAAGGACTCAAATTCCCTTTATTAGCGGATACCGATGGTAGGGTAAGTAAAGCTTATGGTTCCTGGTTGAGCGGTAAATCTTTAAGACATACTTATCTAATCGACCCACAAGGAATTTTGCAGGAAATTTACCTGGGAGTCAGACCAAGCATTCACAGCCAGGAAGTTTTGGCGCGTTTGGATGAATTGAAATCTAACAGTTAAAAAAATTTATCCCAAACGCTTTGCCAATTAGCGCGTCCGTAATTTAGCATACTCAATTTTTAATTCTATCTAATAGAATAGCGATACTAGCTTACTTTTTATAAATTGCAATATCTTTGAGACTTTAGATGAAGTCAATAGTCGGAACACTTATAGGCGATCGCTATTTTATCGTACGAGAATTGAGACGCGAACCTTTAGGCGCATTATATCTAGCTTGCGATCGCCACAGTTTAGAAAACTCTCAGTGTCAGATAGAAAGACTTTATTTTCCGTCTCAAAATAATACTGCCAATTGGCAATTTTGGCAGAATTTGACCAAGCTCTTTCAAACAGAAGCACTTGCTTTAAAAAATTTGGGGCAGAATTTACAAATTCCGCAACTGTTAGACTATTTTGTTGAAGAAAGGGAGTTTTACTTAGTAACGGAATTATGTACGGGTAAAACTTTAGAGCAGCATCTAACAGATAAACCTTTAAATGAATTAGAAGCAATCTTTTGGTTGCAAAGCAGCTTAGAAGTTCTAAAATTTATTCATCAAAAGCAAATTCTACATCTCAATATTAGACCCGAAAATCTAATTCAGCTTCAGTCAGACAAGCAAATAACTTTGTCCAATTTCGGTACGATAAGAAATTCTTTGGAATTGTTTTATCGACAGCAGCCATCGCCATTAGTTCGTCAAAGTTATGACGATTATGTCTCAATAGAACAGCGTGAGGGTAGCCCAAACTACAGTAGCGATCTTTATGCTTTAGGAAAAACAATTGTTTATGCCCTGACGGGAGAAGTTCCGAAACTACAGAATGTCGATCGGGCTAACTATCAAAAACCACTATTAGCAGAAATAAGCAATCGTACTAGAGTAAATATCAGCTACAAACTTAATAGAATTCTCAGTAAAATGATTGACGAAAATTCGGCGGCACGTTACCAATCTGCTGCTGAAGCGATCGCCGAACTAAAGCAAGAAGAAAACACGGTTGCTTTACCCCTTCCTTTTACTTTACCTCCTCGCGAAAAAAAAATCTCAGCTAGGAATAAACCGACGAAATCCAAGTTGAAAGCCGATCGAAAAATTAAGTTTGGGGCGTTACTATTATTACCTTTTGCTGTAGCATTAATTATTTTATTTATTGGTTTTAATCGCAACATTTATCGCAATTTTTCTTCATACGTAAATAGTAATTATTATCTAGCAATTAAATATCCACCAAATTGGACTATACAAGAATCAGAAGATCCAATTACGGGAGAAATAGTAGTTTTTACTTCACCTTTAAAACAGCCTTCAGATCCATTTAGAGAAAGCGTTTATATTTCTGTAGAATATTTGTCTTTTAATTCTGTGTCTTTAGATGAGTATCTTCAAACAACTATCCAACGCCTCGAACAAGAAGGTAATAAGTTAGAAGGCGCACCAGAAAGAACTATGCTTGCCAACTATCAGGCTAGAACAATAGTTTATTCCCGACAGGAAAATGGCTTGCAACTAAAGCAAAAAGAAACGTTTGCGGCGATCGATAACCGCATCTATATTGTGACTTACGTAGCAGAAGCAACTCAATACGATGAATATCTTAAAACCACACAAAAAATGCTGGAATCTTTAGATATTGAGTTGCCATTTTACAATTAAATTTAGCTAGTGAGAAAAGTAATAATTTCTCTGGCAATTGTCTCTGCACCATTTGTAGCTAAAGTAGTTTTTTTACGGGGTGGTAATGAATCGTGATGCAGAAAATCCCATTCTCCCTCAAAAAAGTTTTCAGGGGTAATAATTTGATGGTAAGAATGATCGCGAATACCATTAATTAGTATTTCAGATTCGGCAAAGTCTTGGCGTGTTAGAGAAACTATCGGCACGTTTTGACATAAAGCTTCAGAAAAAGTACTAAAGCCAGGTTTAGAAAATACTCTACCGCATACGGGCATAAAGTCTAAGGGACGAAGAAAACTATCATTAATTTTGAGCAAATTAGGTAAATCTGGCGCGTAGCGGTCGAAGGTAATAAATTGCCAGTCGGAGAACCGCTGTAAGTTGTGGTAGGGAATAGCCTGAATTCCCAAACCACCAAAGGTAAGCAATACGGTTTTTTCTGGAGGGGTGTTTAAATTAAATTTTTGCTGTAGTTCTTCTTTACTGTAGCGAGGTCGATCGCCAATCAAACCAACATCGGTAATGTTAGGAAAAGCACTCATCGGTTCGCATAAAGGTAAGCGAAACAGGCGATCGCTCTGGTAATAATGCTTTTTAATCCAGGTAGTGACTTCTTGAAAAGGTTCGCCCCAATGGCTATAGATATAGTCCCAACCAAAATTGCTAACCATCCAGCAGGGAATTTTTGCCGCCTTAGCGATCGCTGTAGCCAAAGCAGGGACATCGGCTAAAATGAGTCCCACGTTATTATTACGAATAAACTCAACTTCTTCGGTAATAATTGCGGCTTCACTAGCAATAATGTGCTGCATTTTTTTCAAAGTCGCCTGTTTATCCATTTTTAGACTATCGCTTTGAATGACTCCCACATCAAAAATACGAGGACGATAATCAAAGTCTGTAGTTAAATAAGATTTTAGTAACCACTGAGGAGCAACGGTGACAAAAATAATCGAAATATTGGAATTGAGTTGCTGTAGTTTACTGGCAATAGTAGCGGCGCGAACCGCATGACCGAAACCGTGTCCTGTAACTGCGATATATACTGCTGGTTGAGCCATAAATTAAAATGCTATTCGATCCTTTCCCAACCACGAGTATAGTGTAAATTTTTTAATTCTTTAGTTTCCTAAATAACGCCGTAGAAAACTCTCTAAAGACTCCATTTTAATTTCAAAAGTCGATTCTAGACGGGCAATTTCATCCATATTGCAGAAAAACTCGTGTGCCAGCAAAGTCCGTAGGGTACCCAGAGATTTTTGTAGCTGAGGATTGATTAAGCCAATTCCCGATCGCAAGCCATCAAATAAGGTTAACGGGGGATTAATAACAATCGGATCTTTATCAAATAAACGAGCAAAAATACGGGGAATATCTTCTCGTTTGAGAATATCGGGACCTCCGACAGCGAAAGTTTGGTTTTTAGCTGGTTCGGTAGTGGTAGAAGCGATCGCAATTGTAGCCAGGTCATCAGTACTGACAATCGAAGAACGATTTTTAGGATCGCCGATCAGTAAATAAATACCCGTATCGCGAAATCTTTCTGCTAGAGGTAAAAGATTGTTAGCAAATCCCGAAGGACGCAAAATAGTATAGTTTAACCCGCTAGCCGCTAAATATTTTTCTACTTCTCTTTTGGCTTTGAAGGTGGCAGAATCTTGATAGCCTCTGTCGGCACCCAGAACCGAAATAAAGACAAAATGTTCGACATTGTTTTCTATAGCGCGATCTATTAGATCGATATTAGCTCGATAGTCTAACGCCTGAGCATTCTTGCCAGAACCATGACAGCTAATGATATAGCGCACATCTCGACAAGCTTTGGTAATGTCTCTTTCCTGTCTTAAATCGCCAATAAAAATTTCCGCACCTCGATCTGCTAGTTCTCCGTAATTAGCAGATAAACGCGCAAAAGCACGGACTGGCATATCTTTGTCTCTTAATTGTCTGACAACTCTACGTCCTAAAGATCCTGTCGCACCAGTAACCAAATACATTGCCACTATTTATCTCCATCTCCGTACTGTGTTTATTATATATAGCAATTTTCGGTCATATAAATTGTACTTCGGTTGATATAGGCTCTAGGCACTAGGTTTTGGGTTTTAAGAAAATAAATCGCACACTAATTCGCCAAGGCTATTGGGTTTGAAGGGAATTGCTACTTTACCTTTTCTAGTAACGGTGCGATCGCCTTTGGCGGTACGCGGAGCGTAATCGCGACAATTATAGATTTCTTTAACTCTTCGTTTACCGTCGATCTCTACCTTGGTTCGATATTCCCAATAGTTTTTTGCACTACGTTTGATTCTGACTATACAAAGCTTTTGCCCTTTTATATTGCGACACATATCGATGGCTAGAGCTGGAGAGGTAGTCAAATAAAAGAACGACAAGATTAATAAAATTATCCCTATGTATTTCATTTTTTGGTGTAGAAAATTACCAAATTTTAGAATAAATCTTATGATTAGATTTTTAATAAATTTTTGGAGCCGCCATATCCATCCTCGGATTGCCTCATTAATTGCTACAGTTGGCATTTTTGGGCTTTCTATTTCTTTATTAACTTTGTATGTTCTTGCCCAGCTTGCCGAGGAGGTTTTAGAACGAGAAGCTTTTGCTTTTGATAAAACAATACTCCTCTCGATTCATTCTGTTGCTAATTCCCATTTAGATCGAGTAATGCTTGTGGTTACAAGTTTGGGGAATCCACCTGTAGTGGTTCCGATTTTCGGAATTAGTTTAATAATTCTTTGGTGGCAAGGTAACAATCAAGAAGCCACAATGTTGGCGATCGCTTCTTCTGGAGCATTTATTCTTAACAGGGGATTAAAAGTGTTTTTTAACAAACCTCGTCCCCAACTTTGGACAAAACTAATTGACGAAACATCTTATAGTTTTCCTAGCGGTCATGCTTTAGGTTCGATGGTGCTTTATGGCTTTATTGCTTATTTGCTGGCAACACACTATCCGAAATTTGCTTTTGCTATCTATAGTTTGGCAACAATTTTAATTGGTGCAATTGGTATGAGTCGGCTTTATTTAGGAGTGCATTGGCCAACTGATGTTATCACTGGTTACGGAGTCGGTTTTTTATGGTTAATCAGCTGTGTTACTATGCTGAAGCTACGCCAGAGGAAGCATAATTAAAACGTTCGATAATTAGTAGTGTCAGTGCCATTCTCAAAAGGTTAGTTCGACAATGGCGGAAGTTCTAAAGGAATTGCGCCCATATTGCCCGTACGAAAATCATACAGTATTTGCCGAGCGACTCTTTCTCGATCTCCTTGATACAGGCGATCGCCCAGTTGATATATATAAGCCTCTCCCGTCACACTGTGGGGATCGAGATGGTAGCGCGATTCTAATATGTTGCCAAAATCTAACTCTACTAAAAACTCAACTGCTGCCGCAGCAATTAACTGGTTGTCGTAAGAGGCTTGACCGATATCTTCGCAAATCGCCAATTTTACGGCATCTTCTTGATGGTCTAACTTCCAGGGAATTACACCAGGGGCATCCAATAGTTCGATCTCATCAGAGATTCTTACCCAGCGTAACTGACGAGTTACCCCCGCACGGCGTTCGCTAGCTACAACTTTTTTACCTACCAAACGGTTAATTAAAGCTGATTTGCCCACGTTGGGAAAGCCAATAACTACCGCTCTTACAGGACGGGGACGCATACCGCGATTGCGCCTTCTTTGGTTCATAGTTTTTCCTGCAGTTTGAGCGGCACTCTTAACGGCTTTGATGCCTTTACCTTGTTTGGCATTGGTAAAATAAGGTTGCAGTTGTTGCGACTGATACCACTTCAGCCAGTTATGCTTTACCGCTTCGGGAATCATATCTACGCGGTTTAATACTAAAACTTTAGGTTTGTCACCGATCCATTCGTCGATCTGGGGGTGATGGGAAGCCAGGGGAATTCGCGCATCCAATATTTCCAGAACCACATCGACGCGCTTGAGTTGTTCTTTTAGCTGTCGTTCGGCTTTGGCAATATGACCTGGATACCATTGAATAGAAGGAATTGACATATATAGCAAAAGTTAAAAGTCAAAAGTTAAAAGTTAAAAGTTAAAAGTTAAAAGTAGCAAGTACTAATTTATATACGTAATGCGATATGTCTTTTTAAATCAAAACTTAAAAAGCGCGATTGCAGCAATCGCGCCTCTATAGTTATTTATAAATTAATAATCTATTGATTGGATGGGTTGACGATATGTTCGGAGTCAATTGCCTCGACTTTACCCGTCTGAACTAAAGCTTGGTAAATCATCGCCGCTACTTCAGCACGAGTAGCAGGTTGATTGGGATTGAGAGCATTATTAGCAAAATCAGGACGATTTACCAGTAAACCTGCTTCTGTCGCTGCTGCTACTTGTTCTGTCGCCCAGTCGGGAATCCCATCGCGATCGTTAAACTGTTGTAGAATTGCTTGAGGTTCTTGAGATGGTGTCAGTCCCAAACCAGTAGCCAAAGCAACTAAAACTTGATAGCGAGGGATGTTCTCTAAGGGACGAAACTCACTATCGGAGTATCCTTTCATAAACCCCATACCGACCGTTTTATTAATATCAGTGGCGATCGCGTTTTGGTCTGTAATATCGGTAAAGCTTTTTGATGCCTGATTTTCAGGTCGGTTAAAAGCCATACTAACCATAGTAGCCATACTAGCTCTAGTAATTAGTTTGTTTGGCTCGAAAAGATTTTCTGACGAACCAGTTATCAATCCTTGCTCTGCTAAGGTGGCAACAAAAGGATAAGCCCAATAATCTTGAGAAACATCTTTGAAAACCGTTTTGGGAGTCCCTGCTGTATCGGGTGTTTCTGCTTCTGGTGACTCTGCTATGGGTGTTTTGGGAGTCTCTGGTGTATCGGGTGTTTCTATATCTGGGGTTTCCGTTTCGGGAGTAGTTAATACTGGTGGCGAGCCGATTTGAGGCGATTCGACTACTTCGGGATTCTCGATCAAACTATCTAAAGTCAAAGGTGTAGGTGTCAACCTGGAACGGGAATCCAACCGAAAATTATTTGCCTGGGGTCGAGCAAAAATAGTTTCACGGTTCGACTCGTTAGAGGGAGATGTAATAGTACCAGTTGTTGACTGGCGATTTAAATATTTAGAACTTCTTTGCAAAGGCTCTGAATCTTCTGAAGTCAATATTCGATTGAAACCAGTATCGGTACTTATTCTTTCCCCTTCGCCGCGATCTTCGCCTAAAGATAAAAAATTATTATTTGACTGTGAAAAAGTCTTCGAGCCAATTTTATTACCCAAAGACCAGAATAATATCGCACCAACAGTGGTAAAAGCGACAATAATCCCAACCATTTCGTCAAAAGTAACGACTGGTCTTCTTTGAGGCTCGTTATTCTCTGGTGGCTGAGGTGATAAATTAGTCATAAGCTACAAGCTATATATATTTTTTAGTAAACGAGTATTTGTCTAACGGTTTGGCAATTAGAGAAATAGTAGTAAAAAACGTTCGCCATCCGAGCTTTAACAAAAGAAAATATAGAACTTTATTTTGTCAAGAACCGCTGTAAAAATAATATATGTATATAGAGTAATGGCGATCGGCAATTTTATAACGTTTTTAAAAAAAATTTCTTTAAGCTCGACTGAGCGTTGAATTTGCCAAATTTACGCCTATGCCTAAGCTAATTTGTCTGGGAGCATTACTGCTAAAGAAAAAGACCCTGATGTAACCTTGAAACTTACTTCCAGATTCAAGTAAGTTTTGCCTGGTTGGATCGTTATTAACTCTGGTGTGATAAGAGATAATACTAGAGGCGCACTCTGGTCTTTAATGCGATCGCACTCAGACTACTCCAAATTTCTCAAAGCTGAAGATGGCGTACATTTTAATCGACAAGGTTATGAATTTTTGACATAAGTTTTAGCGCAGAAAATTCAATTGATTGTGTATTAGTTAACAAATAAAAAAAGACTGGCAGCTATTTACCAGTCTTAAACATTTAATTCAAACTATTGTCTACACGGAAGTAAGAGGTTGTTCTGCTTCTTCCATAACTACATCAGCCTTAACTTCGGGACTCTCAGCTTCTGAGGGCGGTACTACCTGCCAGAATTGACCGAGATAAGTATCCCAATTGTCTAAAATCTTCTGACCTTTAGAACTACCAGTTTTAGCTACGTGATTGACAATCATTTCTTTAAGCTGTTTTTCCCCTACAGGAGATGAAACTCTTTGAATGCTGACAATTTCAGGATTGACTTTAGCAGGAAAGGAACCGTCTTCATCTAAAAAGTAGCCCAAGCCGCCAGTCATTCCCGCACCGACGTTACGACCCGCAACACCTAAAACTACAATCGCGCCACCAGTCATATATTCGCAGCAGTGATCGCCAGCACCTTCAATGACCGCTTTACCAAAGGAGTTACGGACGGCAAATCTTTCTCCCGCTCTACCGTTGACGTAAAGAATGCCACCAGTAGCACCATAAATACAGGTGTTACCAACAATGACGTTAGCTGCGGCATCATAAGCGGCAGCTTCAGGAGGGGTAATCACAATTTCGCCACCGTGCATTCCTTTGCCTACATAGTCATTGGCTTCGCCACGCAGAGTTAAATTCATGCCAGGAAGATTAAAGGCACCAAAGCTCTGTCCTGCATAACCGTGAAAATTAAGGTTTATTTCGCCGCTAAAGCCAGTGTTGCCATATTTAGAAGCGATCGTCCCTGCAATACGTCCGCCAACGCTGCGATCGGTATTGACAATTTTTACTTCTTTAGTAACTTTGCCGCTATTAGCGATCGCCTCGGTAATTTCTGAATCTGCCAGTAATTCATCATCAAGAACCGCACCGTTACTATGAACTGCTTCGTGTTCCAGCCAACTGCGGTCTTCTCTAACATCGGGCAGATTGAGCAAGCAGTCTAAATTCAAGCTGTTAGTTTTGGTTAGTTTGAGATCTTCACGCTGAGTTAATAAGTCGGTGCGTCCGATAATGTCGGCAAGATTGCGATAACCCAGTTTAGCTAGCAGCGATCGCACTTCTTCAGCAACAAAATAGAAGAAGTTGACTACATGGTCGGGAATACCGCTAAAGCGTTTTCTGAGTTTTTCTTGCTGGGTGGCAACGCCTACAGGACAGGTATTTAGATGACAGACTCGTGCCATAATACAGCCTTCGGCAATCATCGACACCGAACCAAAGCCGTATTCTTCGGCTCCCATTAGTGCCGCCATTACTACATCCCAGCCCGTTCTCAAACCACCGTCAGCACGTAAAATGACGCGATCGCGCAACTGATTACCTAATAGTACGCGATGTACTTCGGTCACTCCCAATTCCCAGGCTACCCCTGCGTGCTTGATCGAACTGAGGGGAGATGCTCCCGTACCCCCTTCATGACCCGAAATCATAATTACGTCGGCGTTGGCTTTAGCTACGCCAGCAGCGATTGTGCCAATGCCGATTTCAGCAACTAGTTTAACCGATACTCCTGCTAAAGGATTGATTTGATGCAGGTCAAAAATTAATTGCGCTAAATCTTCAATAGAGTAAATATCATGGTGGGGTGGGGGAGAAATTAAAGTGACCCCTGGTTTGGAACGTCTTAGAGTAGCGATATACGGACTAACTTTCTTCCCTGGTAACTGTCCGCCTTCTCCTGGTTTTGCCCCCTGAGCCATCTTAATTTCTAGCTGTTTGGCAGCGATCAAATATTCTGGAGTTACGCCAAAGCGACCTGATGCTACCTGTTTGACTGCCGAACTAGCAGTGTCGCCGTTTCTCAAACCATTTAGATGGGGTAAGGTAGGTGACTTACCGTCTTCAACGTCATCGAGGACTTTAAAGCGAATCGAATCTTCTCCTCCTTCTCCCGAATTGGATTTACCGCCAATACGATTCATCGCTATAGCCAAAGTTTCATGAGCTTCGCGCGATAGAGAGCCTAAAGACATTGCCCCAGTACAGAAACGCTGAACGATGCTTTCTACCGACTCTACTTGTTCTAAAGGAATTGAATCGCGATCGCTCTTTAAATCTAGTAAGTCGCGTAAAGCGGTAGCGGGACGCTGCTGCAAATGCTGTTTGTAAACTTCGTAATGGTCGTATTGTTTGCTCTCTACCGCTTTGTGTAAGGCTTTTGCCATTTCAGGAGAATTTATATGATATTCTCCGCCTTTTTTGTATTTAATAAAGCCGTAGTTTTCTAGCTTTTTACCCTGAAATTCAGGAAAAGCCCGCGCGTGAAAAGCTACTACTTCCTGTGCGAGTTCGGTAAGAGTCAAACCACCCAAACGCGAGGTAGTCCCAGCAAATGCTAAGTTAACCAAATCTACTCCCAATCCTAAAGCCTCAAAAATTTGCGCTCCGTGATAGGAAGAAAGTAAAGAAATCCCCATTTTGGAGAGAATTTTTAACAATCCCGCCTCGATCGCCTTACGATAGTTATACTGTGCTTGAGCTTGGGTAATTGTCTCCAATCGCTCATTTTTCATCAACTTCTGGGTTTTAGGATCGCTCCACCACTGCCTGACAGTTTCCAAAGTTAGATAAGGACAAATAGCCGAAGCTCCGTAGCCTACCAAACAAGCAAAGTGATGGGTACTCCAACATTGCGCCGTATCCGCGACTAAAGAAACTCTCAAGCGCAAACCTTCTTTAATTAAATGCTGATGAACCGCTCCTACAGCTAATAGCGGTGGGATATAGCTATATTCTTCGCCAATTTTATGTTCGGCAGGGCGATCGCTCAACACGATAATTTCAGTGCCAGCTTTTACTGCTGCTGCTGCTGCATCGCATAAATTATTTACCGCAGTTTCCAATCCAGCAGGACCCGTAGCTATGGGATATAGGGTAGAAAGTGTTCGATTGGGAAATTCAGATGCCGTAATTGCGGCTAATTCTTCATCATTTAAGATAGGCGAATCTAGTTTCAACAATCTCGCATCTTCTGGCTTGAGATTAAGTAAATTGCCCTTCGAGCCTAACTGCATTGACAGAGACATTACCAAACTTTCTCTCAAAGGATCGATTGGGGGATTCGTTACTTGAGCAAATCTCTGTTTGAAGTAATCGTATAATAGGCGAGGTTTGTCTGACAGTACCGCCAAAGGGATATCATCACCCATACAGAAAGTCGGCTCTTTACCATTAATCGCCATCGACTCGACGATCATTTCTACGTCTTCGGCAGTATAGCCAAAAGCAGTTTGCTGTTTGAGCAAATCTTCAGGATTCAGTAGGTTTTCGTTGCCAAATTCTTGCTTTTCAATTGACTGACGATATTGTTTTACCCACTTTCCATAAGGTTTGGTTTGGGCTATTCGCTGTTTAATTTCCCAGTTACGCAATACTTCATTGGTTTGTAAATCGACAACAATTGTCTGCCCCGGACCCAATCTACCTTTTTCAATGATTTCGGCTTCGGGTAAATCGACAACCCCCGTTTCTGAAGCTACGATTACATAACCATCTTTAGTAATGCTGTAGCGAGCGGGACGCAACCCGTTACGGTCTAATGTCGCACCAACAGTTTTGCCATCGCTATAAACCAAGAGCGCGGGTCCATCCCAAGGTTCTTGTAAACCACTATGATATTCGTAAAAATCTACAATATCGGGATATTCTTGCAAAGACGGCTGATTTTGATAGGCTTCAGGTACCAAAATCATTGTTGCTTCTGGTATACTCCGTCCTGTACGCACTAGCAACTCCATCGCGCTATCGAGATTGTAAGAGTCGCTATTGTCATTATTGACGATTGGAGTTAACGCCTCAATTTCTTCTTGCTGCCAACCAGGTAACAAGTCTTCGGTAAAACCATCTACTAGTTCTTTTTCTCTGGTTGCCATCCAATTGATGTTGCCAAGCAAAGTATTGATTTCGCCGTTGTGACCCAGCAGGCGCATCGGTTGGGCAAAGGGCCACTTAGGCATAGTATTGGTACTAAAGCGGCGGTGATAGACGGCAAAAATACTTTCGTAATCGGGATTAGTTAAATCTCGATAAAAATTACCTAATACTGCTGCCCGCACCATGCCTTTATAGACAATTGTGCGACAAGAGAAGGAGCAAATATAAAAAGTATCGGATAGTTCTTTGCCGACTTGGGATCTAGCTATATATAGCTTGCGGTCTAGTTCGTCTCCCGACAGATTGTCTGGTGAAGTGACAATGATTTGTTCGATTTGAGGTTGATTGTCTTTAGCTTGTTCCCCCAAAACATCAGGATTTATCGGTACCTGCCGCCAGCCTGAAATTTCTAAATTTTCTTTCCTAACGGCTTGTTCGATAAATGTTTTACATTCTGAAGCTAGTTCGGGTTCCTGGGGTAAAAAAACCATTCCCACCCCCCAGGCTTCTGCTGGCGGCATTTCTATGTCATGCTCTGCAAACCAGCTGGCAAATATTTTGTCGGGTAAACTAGTCATTACTCCAGAACCATCTCCCGAATCACCATCGGCACTACAGCCACCGCGATGCTCCATACAACCTAAAGCACTCAATGCTTGTTCGACTAGCTTATGACTACTTCTACCATCTTGGTAAGCAATAAATCCTACTCCACAAGCATCTCTTTCCTCTACTAGCCACCGTTGACCGTTAAATGGTCGAGCGGTATACTCTTCTTGATTTTTATTGATTTTTTGGTTCATTTCTTGCTCACTCTAACTAAATGTAATTAATTTATTAAATAACTTTTAAGACAGGATTCAAAAATAGAAGATAAAGTATTTTAAAATGCTTTTTTCGTCGTCTTGCATAGTGAAAATTATAATTTTATAAAAACTCACAATTTATAGTCGTTGAGAGCGATCGCTTGCTTTAGTCGCACATAACATAAAAAAACTTTTAATATACATACACAAAGTTGTTGGTTATATAACTGTCAGCAAGGCTAGAACTGAATTGTTCTGATAACTAATCAAGACTTACAGCAAGACAGTAGCGCGTTTATGATTGTAAAAAAAACTTAAGGTTTTACGAAGTGAACGTCATCTTTGCCGTATTTTGCCCAGCATTTCCATGCGCCATACATTAATTAGCGTGTGGTTTTGCTGCTGTCTTGATAGAAAACCGTTCGCCCTAGAAGCTCATTGAAGCAACGAGTCATAATGAATAGCAAAATACCCGCACTATCGTTGGCGATTGCGACAATCTAGCAATCTATGACCACAATAAAGCTTTATCTAATCGTAGATCGTAAAGCACTTAACAATCTTGACACTACGCTCTTAATATTAAAGGTTAGCGAACACTTGCTAGTTTGTTTGGTATAAAAATATACAAAATAACAAAACACTCGTCTTCGATTCGAGCCTAAAGTTTTAAAATAATATAAAATTACTACAGAATTAGGTATTTACTTTACTATAAATTTAACGAATTTGTATATAATTCGCTAAATTAGACCGCTTTTACCCTTATCACTTTAAAAATTATTTGTTATTTTGGATTGGATCGTAGGTAACATCTATGACAAATAAACATAAACATAGAACTACAATCATAAAAAGAATAACGAGTAAACCTAGTATACGCTTGTTAGCGAAAATTTTATGTCTCAATCTACCAAAACTACAGCTAAAGAACATGAGTTGGCAATTCCCGAATCTTTACCTCAAGTAGGAATTACAGCTACCGAAATTCGTCCTTGGGGTTCTTTTACTACCTTGGAGGAAGGTCAAGGTTATAAAATCAAACGTATAGAAGTCAAACCAGGACATCGTTTGAGTCTACAAATGCACCACCATCGCAGCGAACACTGGATAGTAGTTTCGGGTACTGCAAGAGTAGTTTGTGGCGGTGAAGAAAAAATTCTCAGCAGCAATCAGTCTACTTATGTACCTCAATGTACTTCTCATCGACTGGAAAATCCTGGGGTGATCGATTTGGTTTTAATTGAAGTTCAAAACGGTCAATATTTAGGAGAAGACGATATTATTCGTTTTCAAGACGATTACTCTCGTCGGTAAACTCAAAATTATGTAAATAAACCAGGTAAAAATCTGCTCTATAGAGCTTCATACTCGGTCTTTTATATCGAGGTTTTACTGTAGCATTAATTCGGAGATAGATAGAAATAAGAAAAATCGATGGCAATCTATATTAGCCAAAGTGCCGCTAAAGAAATTGAGAGAATTAGAGCGAGTCGCCAACAGCCAGACAGCTTAGTCAGACTGCAAGTCAAAACAGGAGGTTGCTCTGGCTTATTTTATGTTTTAAAGTTAGAAAATCCGCAAACAAAGTCCCTGTCCGCTCCAGCTTCAGAAGAGCGTATATACGAAGTAGGCGCAATAAGTTTTATTGTCGATGCTCGATCCGATGCTTATCTACAGGACTTAAAGTTAGACTATTCAGAAGATTTGATGGGTGGTGGGTTTCGGTTTCAAAATTCTCTGGCGATTGAGAATTGTGACTGTGGTTTGTCATTTACAGTAGAATAGTAAAGCTGCTACAGCAAATATTAATTTAATTTGACATAGCAAGATTATAGTGTTTATAATCAGAATTTGTCTGCTATTATTTTTGGCTTTCAATTTTAAGTTAATGAAGATTTTACCGTAAAGATTACACAGCTTATGCCCACCATACAGCAGCTAATTCGTAGCGAACGCTCTAAATCAAAAAAGAAAACTAAATCTCCCGCTCTCAAAGAGTGTCCTCAACGGCGTGGTGTTTGCACTAGAGTTTATACGACTACACCCAAAAAACCCAACTCGGCACTTAGAAAAGTTGCTAGAGTTCGTTTGACTTCGGGATTTGAAGTTACAGCATATATTCCAGGTATCGGACACAATCTACAGGAGCACTCTGTAGTTTTAATTCGTGGTGGTCGGGTAAAAGATTTGCCAGGTGTACGATATCACATCGTAAGAGGTACCTTAGATACGACGGGAGTAAAAGATAGGAAGCAGGGTCGTTCCAAATATGGTGCCAAGCGTCCCAAGTAAACGGGATACTGTTTGAATTTCCCCAACGGATGATTTAAAAACGCAGGCATTCTCATCTGTAGTAACTATATTTTATTTATATTCATATAGTTAAATGGTTAAGAGATGTCCCTTTTTCCGCTCGGTCGACTATTATTTAGCAGTGAAACACGGCTAAAACTTACCTCAATTAGTGCCAATAGCATAAAGTAAAATTGAGGAAACTCAGAGCGTTTTTCGGCAAAGGTATATTATTTGTATCTGTAAACAAATTGAAACTGTAATTTATATTTTCGTAAGATAAACTAATGTCTCGACGTTCGGTTAGAAAAAAACGTATTGTTCCCCCAGATCCAGTGTATAATAGTCGTTTGGTTAGTATGACTATTAGACGCATCATGCGTAGCGGCAAAAAATCTCTAGCTGCTAACATTATTTACGATGCAATGCAGATGATTGGAGAAAGAACTGGTAATGAACCTTTAGAAGTATTCGAGCAAGCAATTAAGAATCTCACTCCTCTAGTAGAAGTAAAGGCTCGTCGTGTTGGTGGAGCAACTTATCAAGTTCCAATGGAGGTAAGACAGGGTAGGGGTACCACATTGGCTTTACGCTGGCTGATTCAATTTTCTCGCTCCAGGGGAGGTAGAACAATGGCAAGTAAGTTGGCTAACGAAATTATGGATGCCGCTAACGAAACTGGGGGAGCGATGAAAAAGAGAGATGAAACTCATCGCATGGCAGAAGCAAATAAAGCCTTCGCCCACTATCGCTATTAGGTTTTATTCTCGAGAGCGATCGCCTCTTGCTAGAGTACTTAGAAAAGAAACATTAGGAAAAGTATAAAATTGTAGATAAACCCAATAATTTTTAACAAACACAATTAACAATAAATCTTGCCAGCGGCAAGGAGGCATTTGTGGCACGTACTATACCGCTTAAAAAAGTACGTAATATAGGCATCGCGGCACATATTGACGCGGGCAAAACAACAACAACCGAACGAATACTGTTCTACACTGGCATCGCCCATAAAATGGGCGAGGTTCATGATGGAGCTGCAATTACGGACTGGATGGAGCAAGAGAAAGAACGGGGCATTACCATTACTGCGGCTGCCATAAGTACCAGTTGGAATGACCATAAAATAAACATTATCGATACTCCAGGTCACGTTGACTTTACCATCGAAGTAGAACGCTCAATGCGAGTGTTAGATGGCGTAATTGCGGTTTTTTGCTCTGTAGGAGGCGTACAGCCTCAATCCGAAACAGTTTGGCGGCAAGCAAATCGTTATAACGTACCGCGAATTGCCTTTGTCAACAAAATGGATCGTACTGGAGCCAACTTTTTCAAAGTGCACGAACAGATAAGAGAGCGTCTGAGAGCTAATGCGATCGCGATTCAGATACCTATTGGTAGTGAGGCAGAATTTGAAGGAATTATAGATTTGGTGCGGATGAGAGCTAAGATCTATCGCGACGATCTCGGCAAAAACATCGAAGATACAGAAATTCCAAAACAGTTGCTGCCCAAAGCCAAAGAATATCGTGGCAAGTTAATAGAGGCGATCGCTGAAACTGACGAAAAACTTCTCGAAAAATTTATGATGGAGGAAGAATTTGAAGAGGCAGAAATTAAAGCCGCTTTGCGTCAAGGAGCGATCGCTGGTTCGATAGTACCGATGCTCTGCGGTTCTGCTTTTAAAAACAAAGGCGTTCAGTTACTTTTGGATGCAGTAGTAGACTATTTACCCGCTCCTACAGAAGTACCTGCAATTAAAGGGCTATTGCCAGACGGTGGTGAGGCTGTCAGACATTCTGATGACGAAGAACCTTTTGCAGCACTGGCATTCAAAATTGCCTCTGATAAATTTGGTCGTTTGACTTTTATGAGAGTGTATTCTGGCGTTCTGGAAAAAGGTAGCTATGTCTATAACTCTACTAAAGAACAAAAAGAGCGCGTTGCTCGCCTAGTTGTTTTAAAATCCAACGAGCGGATTGAAGTAGATGAGTTGAGAGCAGGAGACTTGGGTGCGGCAGTAGGGTTGAAACAATCTACTACAGGAGACACCTTGTGCGATGAAAGCAATCCGATAATCCTTGAATCTCTGTTCATACCCGAACCTGTAATCTCTGTAGCTGTAGAGCCTCAAACCAAAAGCGACTTTGAAAAATTATCTAAAGCTCTACAAGCACTGTCGGATGAAGATCCCACTTTTCGCGTCAGCACCAACCCCGAAACCAATCAAACCGTAATTGCGGGAATGGGCGAGCTCCATCTAGAAATTTTAGTAGATCGAATGTTGAGAGAGTTTAACGTTGAGGCTACTGTAGGTAAACCCCAGGTGGCTTATCGCGAAACTATTCGCAGAGAGAGCCAAGCAGAAGGGAAATATATCAAACAGAGTGGCGGTAAAGGTCAATACGGTCATGCGGTTATTGAAGTCGAACCTGGAGAACCAGGTACTGGCTTCGAGTTTGTCTCCAAAATTGTCGGTGGAATTATTCCTAAAGAATATATTCCTGCTGTAGAGGAAGGAGTCAAACAAACTTGCGAATCTGGTATCTTATCGGGTTATCCTTTGATAGATATCAGAGTTACTCTAGTTGATGGTTCTTACCACGATGTAGACTCTAATGAAATGGCTTTTAAATTTGCAGGCTCGATGGCAATTAAGGCTGCTGTAAACAAAGCGGCTCCAGTATTGCTAGAGCCAATGATGCAGGTTGAAGTCGAAGTTCCCGAAGATTTCTTGGGAGATGTGATGGGCGACCTTAATTCTCGCCGAGGCAATATTGAGGGAATGAACTCCGAAGAAGGTTTAGCTAAAGTATCTGCAAAAGTACCTTTAGCAGAAATGTTTGGCTATGCTACTGATATCCGCTCCAAAACCCAAGGTCGCGGTATCTTTTCGATGGAGTTCAGCAACTACGATGAAGTGCCTCGCAACGTCGCTGAGGTAATTATCGCTAAACATAAAGGGAACGCATAATATAGAATAAGGAACAAATAAAATTCATGGCACGCGCAAAGTTTGAACGGAATAAAGATCACGCTAATATTGGTACTATCGGTCACGTAGACCACGGTAAAACTACTTTAACAGCCGCAATTACTTTAACTCTGGCAGCCTCAGGTAAAGCTACAGCTAGAAAATATGAAGACATTGATGCCGCTCCCGAAGAAAAAGCACGGGGTATTACCATCAATACGGCTCATGTAGAATATGAAACCGAAAACCGCCACTACGCTCACGTAGACTGTCCCGGACACGCCGACTATGTAAAAAATATGATTACTGGTGCGGCGCAAATGGACGGTGGAATTTTGGTAGTGTCGGCGGCTGACGGTCCGATGCCTCAAACTCGCGAACATATTCTGCTAGCAAAACAAGTAGGAGTTCCTAGCTTGGTCGTATTTATGAATAAAGAAGACCAAGTAGATGATGAAGAACTGCTCGAACTAGTCGAACTGGAAATCCGCGAACTATTAAGTGAATACGAATTTCCTGGAGATGATATTCCAATCGTGGCAGGTTCTGCTCTCAAAGCGGTAGAAGCCCTTACTTCTAACCCTAATATTGCTCAGGGGGATGATGAGTGGGTAGATAAAATTTATGCCTTAATGGACAACGTGGATGAGTATATTCCTACTCCCGAACGTGAAATCGATAAACCTTTCTTAATGGCAGTAGAAGACGTGTTCTCGATTACTGGTCGTGGTACGGTTGCTACAGGACGGATCGAACGGGGTAAGGTTAAGGTTGGTGAAACTATTGAAATTGTGGGCATTAGAGATACTCGTAGCACTACAGTAACTGGCGTAGAGATGTTCCAAAAAACTCTCGACGAAGGTATGGCAGGAGATAATGTCGGCGTTCTACTACGCGGTGTTCAAAAAGAAGATATCGAGCGCGGAATGGTTCTAGCCAAACCAGGTTCGATTACTCCTCACACTCAGTTTGAAGGTGAAGTATACGTACTGACTAAAGAAGAAGGCGGTCGTCATACTCCTTTCTTTAAAAATTATCGTCCTCAATTCTATGTTCGTACTACAGATGTAACTGGCACAATCAAAGATTATACTGCTGATGACGGTAGCGCGGTAGAAATGGTTATGCCTGGCGACCGTATTAAAATGACTGTAGAACTAATCAGCCCAATTGCGATCGAACAAGGAATGCGTTTTGCCATTCGTGAAGGTGGTCGTACTATTGGTGCTGGAGTTGTCGCCAAGATCGTAAAATAGCGATTGAGGCAGTACATCATTACAACCTTAACAGCAGACTTAACTACAAGCTTAAAAATGTAGTCTAAGTCTGCTGCAAGAATTCTGCTTTTTTTAAAACTTGTACCTCGAAAATTAAAGATTAAATAATGGCAACGATTCAACAACAAAAAATACGCATTCGTCTCAAAGCTTTCGATCGCCGCTTACTCGACACATCCTGTGAAAAAATTGTCGATACTGCTAATCGTACCAACGCTACGGCAATTGGTCCTATTCCCCTGCCAACTAAAAGAAGAATTTACTGCGTCTTGCGTTCTCCTCACGTAGATAAAGATTCTCGCGAACATTTTGAAACGCGCACTCATCGACGCATTATCGATATTTACCAGCCTTCATCAAAAACTATTGATGCCTTAATGAAACTAGATTTGCCTGCAGGAGTCGATATCGAAGTGAAGCTGTAATTCATAATTAAACGGAAAATAGTGAAACAGGATCTTACAATTTGTTTTAATTTATATTTAATTATGTTAGTAACTGTTTTACCTTTCGCCTGTTAAAAACAATTTTAAGGGTGATTTTAACCTGTCTTCTCAAGCAAAAATTAGTTAAAGTTAAACAAGAAACAATACGCTTAAGTTAGCTACAAGCTCAGATGACATCTTCTTCGATCGCCGTAAGAGAACTACCTCTATTTCCCCTCCCGGAAGTAGTTTTATTTCCCACTCGCCCCCTACCGCTACACATTTTTGAATTTCGTTATCGCATCATGATGAACACGATTTTAGAAAATGACCGCCGTTTTGGGGTTTTGGCGATCGATCCTGCTACGGGAAAAATCGCTAACTATGGCTGCTGTGCGGAAATTTTGCATTTTCAAAGATTGCCAGACGATCGCATGAAAATGTTAACCCTCGGTCAACAGCGATTTAGAGTCTTAGAATACGTGCGCGAAAAGCCCTATCGAGTGGGATTGGTAGAGTGGATTGAAGACTGCTCTCCCAGTGAAGATTTAAGACCGATAGCCAAAGAAGTCGAAGAACTGTTACGGGATGTGGTTCGGCTGTCTGCCAAACTGACCAATCAAAAAATCGAACTTCCCGACGATTTACCTAGTTTGCCTACAGAACTATCATACTGGGTAGCAAGTAATCTCTACGGCGTAGCTTCAGAACAGCAGTCTTTATTAGAAATGCAGGATACCCTAAAACGCTTACAACGCGAACAAGAAATTTTAAGTTCGACTCGCAATCATTTAGCAGCACGTACCGTACTCAAAGATGCCTTGGGGAATGATTGAAGTATCTCTATTCGGTCATTGGCAGTAAATTGTAGTTACCAAAAATTTTTAGCCTCTCCGTACAGTCGGACAATTCTGCTATAGCCGCTTTTACAGTTGGATCGCTCGAGTTTCCCTCTAGATCGATAAAAAAGATGTATTCTCCTAGCGAACGTTTGGTGGGGCGAGACTCAATTTTACTTAAGTTGAGTTGACGAAAAGCAAAAACTTGCAAAGCGTTAACTAATGCGCCAGGGGCATTCTTAGAAAGACTAAAAGCTAGAGAAAGGTAGTTACCCCCATCACTGGCAGAAAGTCCGACCAGCCAAAAGCGAGTATGGTTATCGGGGCGGTCTTTAATATCTCGTTCTAGTAGTGGTACTTGATAGAGCCGAGCGGCACGGGGAGCAGAAATTGCCGCACACAAGCGATCGCGTTTTAAAAACTGGATGGCTTCAGTAGTAGAACTAGTAGCAATAAGTTTGGCATGGGGCAAAAACTTTTCTAACCACTTTTGGCATTGAGCTAAAGCTTGAGGATGGGAATAAACTGTTTTAATTTCTGCTAAAGAAGCACTGTAAGAAAGTAGCCCATGAGCAATGGGTAAGGTTAATCCCTGAACGATCCTTAGTTTTTCTAATTCCCAGAAAGCATCTAAGACTACTGTGACGCTTCCTCCGATTGAGTTTTCTACCGGAACTACTGCAAAATTAGTTTCTCCGCTAACTACAGAATTTAATGTTTGAGTAATGCCGGGATAGGAGCGTAAAACAGCCTCCTGATGTTTGTGATTAGCTAGCCAACTAGCATATGCTATGGCTGCCGTTTCGGAATTGGTACCAGTAGGACCTAAATAAGCTATTGAAACCTTCATTGCCATGTTTATCTTTAACAAAAAATATACATCTTCAGCCCGAAGTTTTTAAATTAATTTTTTTCTGAAGAAATGTAACCTAGAATTAATAAATATAGAAATTCTAGATCGATTTGTTACTTATGTACGCTAGTTTTAACTCCTCAGAATCAATAAACATAGCTGTTGAAAATCGCGATATTCCGATACAGCATTATTTACGTCAGTCTCAAAGGGTAGTTGAGGCAATTGCCAATCCTCGCTTGATGAAACAGCTTGAAGACAACTTGTACGAGTTAAAAATGCGTCCGATTAATTTTATGGAAATATACCATTTCCAGCCGATTGTCATCCTCAAAGTTTGGTCGGGAAACAAGGGAACTGTATATCTCCAATCACAGGGATGTGAAATTAAGGGCATAGACTATATCAATCGTCGCTTTGCTTTAAAACTCAAAGGAATATTATATCCTCAAGAAACTAACGGACAAACTACTCTAGAAGGTCAAGCAGATCTTGAAGTTAGCGTAGAAATACCTAGCGCGCTCGCTCTAACTCCTAAATTTTTTTTAGAAAGAGCTGGCAATAAACTATTAAAAAGTGTTTTGGTCAGAATCAAACAAAAACTAACCGCTCAACTAGTTCGAGATTACCAAACGTGGGCGGATAATGAAGAAAAGACAGTGTCAAAAAATGAATTGGGAATACAAGAGATTCATTAAAGACAGTTAGTTAATTTATATATTTGCGAACAAATAAACTGCGATGTTCTGGACAAGCCCCATACTTTTGCAGTGCGAGACGATGTTTTAAGGTTGGATAACCTTTATTGGCGGCTAAATCGTATTGAGGGTAGGTAGTTGCCAGATCGACCGTTAAATTGTCTCGCCATACCTTGGCTAAAATACTTGCCGCACCAATTAACGGCGATCGCTCGTCACCTTTTACCAAAGTTTGTTGTTCTAGCAATAGATCGGTAATTTTATATTTGCCATCTACTAAACAAATTGTCGGCGTGCATTTTAACCGTAGTACGGCTCTTTTCATTGCTAATAAAGAAGCTCTTAAAATATTCAGGCGGTCGATCTCAGCAACGCTTGCCAATCCGATCTGTCCGTCAATAACCGTAGCCATAATTGGTTCGATTAGCTGTTGGCGTTTGGCAGCCGTAAGTTTTTTACTGTCTTTAACACCCAATTCTATTAGCCTGGGCAAACTAGACAGAGGAGCGACTACTGCCGCTGCTACTACAGGACCAAATAAAGCTCCTCTACCTACTTCATCTACTCCAGCAATTGTTACTAATTTAGAGCTGCGATCGTCTAAATCGGACATGTTCTCGGTCGATACTCTACTTGCAAATTCCGTACCTATTTAGTTGCTGACGAACGGCGACGACGGCGGCGACGGCGATCGGATGTATCTTCAGTATCCTCAGCAGAGCCATTGTTTTCTTCTTTGGATTCCACAGTTGGTGAATTTGAAGCGGTTTCGTTGTCTGTAGCGTCAGTCGTGTTTGATGCTTTTGAAGCAGCAGTTGCTACTGGTAAAGCTTCTTCAGCCGCTCTGACATACACTAAAACTGATTTAGGATCTTTATATTCTTTTTGCGTATTAATAATAGGAGACACTCCTAATAAAGCGTATATCTCCTGCTCTAATTCGGACAGTTCTACAAAGACCGTTTCTAAGTCGGCTTCTTCTCCTCGCACGCGAGATTGCAGTCTCGATTTGCGCTCGTCGTTATTGTTGTAGCGATCGCTATCGCGGTCTAAATTATTAATATTAGCTTCTGAAGTTTCAGCTTCTCCCGATTCGTCTTTAATTAACAAATCTTTAGAGCGGCGGCGGCGACGGCGACTACCATTTATATCTCCTAGATCTCTGTCGTTAGTTGCTAATTCTAGTTGGCGAGCGGGACGGTCGCGATCTAAATCTGGAGAAGATTCGACTACTGGTGCGCTACGGTCGCTGCGCTCGACGGAATTGGGCAAAATTGGGCGAACGCTATTAGCCGATTCGCGGGCAATAGCTGGAACCGCTATTGGCGAACTTTCTATGGCTTCGGCTTCGGCTTTTGCTGGTAGGTTAGCTAACTGACCTAAACCACCGCAGGTATGACATGTTTGACCGAATAGCTCGTAAATATTTTTACCCTGACGTTTGCGGGTCAACTCAACCAAACCTAGTTCGGAGAGTTGAGCAATTTGCGGTCTAGCTTTGTCTCCTTTTAAAGCTTTAGTAAAATGTTCGAGTAATTTTAACTGATCGCGCCGCGAGTCCATATCAATAAAATCAACTACGATTACTCCGCCAATGTTACGCAAGCGTAGCTGACGTGCGATTTCTGTAGCTGCTTCTGTGTTAGTCCACAACACCGTTTCTCTGGCTGTTGCCGAACGGGTAAAAGAACCAGAGTTAACATCAATAACTGTTAGAGCTTCTGTCGGTTCGATGATAATATAGCCACCCGACGGTAGTTCTACCCTTGGCTTCAGTGCTTCTCGAATTGCTGCATTTACCCGATAATATTCTAAAATAGGCTGCTGTTCTTGATGATGGTCGATAAAAACTCCTTGAGGAGAACGCCCACCGCTCCAGTTCATCAGGTGTTGTCTGATTCGTTTGACTCCTGCTGGCGAATCTACCACAATCGTATTGACATCAGCCGAATAAACGTCTCTCAAAACACGCTGAATAAAATCGTCATCGCGATTTAGTAATATTGGAGGTTTAGCAGAGTTCGCCTGATATTGAATTGATTCCCACTGTTTTTGCAAAAACTCCAAGTCTTCAATAATAGCTTCTTCTGCTTTTCCCTCTGCTTCAGTTCTGACAAGCAAACCCATGCCTGGAGGCTTAATTAAAATAGCGAGAGCGCGAAGACGACTGCGTTCGTTTTCAACTGAAATACGCCGAGATAGTTTGACACCTTTACCATAAGGCATTAGTACCAGGTAACGTCCTGGTAAAGTTATATTACCCGTCAATCTAGGACCTTTATTACCCGTCGGTTCTTTCATTACCTGCACCAGGGCTTTCTGGTGTGGCTCTAATAGTTCGGTAATGGCGGCTGCGGTTTTCTTTAAACGCAAAGGACCCAAATCGCTGACGTGAATAAAGCCGTTACGTTCGGCATCACCTATATTTACAAAAGCTGCATCTATACCAGGAATTACATTTTCTACCGAACCTAGATAAATATCGCTAACCTGTTGATTGCCAGTAGCTACGATTAATTCTTGTATGTGTTCTTCCCAAAAGACCGCTGCTAGATGATGTTGCTCGGCAATAATAATTTGTTTTGGCATTAATCCTCCTCGAAAACTTAATATCCGATCGCGCTGTAACCGACAAACAAAGTAAACTCAATCTTTAACCTGGCTTGTTGAAACTCTAATTAGCGCAATCGCTGCTCACAATTTTTTTAATATCTAGTATTTTGTAACTACAAAAGCCTGAAATGAACGAGCAAATTTAACATAAGTAATATTATCTAAATTTTAGCTCGTAGTCTTGCTTTACTTTTTTATCTATTTTATATCGAATAATTGTATCGACTGCTTTAAATTGTTGGCTTTTTTCTTTAGATTAAACATCAATCTTTAATTAATAATTAGCTATAAAGTTGTTACAATTTTGCACGATAGAAAATTATTTGCCTAAAAATGCTTTGGATAAAAAACTTAGTAGGCTCATGCAAAAATCGATCGATTTTTTAGTACTAACGATCTAGTTTACAGACTAAAGATCGCTCGAGAAAGAAGTAAATAGGAAGTTATTTAAAGTTTGCAGAAGTTAAATTCTTCTATGATTTTTCTCTTCCAGTTTGAAGATGTGGCACCTAAGTAACTTCCTAACGTCTATAGAAGATGTTTTACATCGAATATCTTTCTTCGACGATGCCAACCGAACAAAAACTTAACTCGACCGAATAAATTTTTGAACACTTGAGGTCGTGTTGTTTTGAGCGATAGTCGCTCTCGTTATACCGATTCTAGCAGCTACATAGCAAAATTCAGTTAAATAAATCCTAGATCGAGTAAAGGTGCTGTGGCTCTACATAAAAAACTTTATCTAAACAACTAGCTAAAACTATTAAAAACAACTTTTCAACCGTAACTTTTTATAAAACGGTAATATGCGAATAATTATGCTTTAGTAATAAGACTAGCTCAAACCCCAGTAACTCGATCGCTTTTAGTTGTCGAAGGGATTAATTCTGCATCATCTCAGCAGTTAATCATTTTTCTCGCATTTTTTACTTTAGTTTGGGCTAGCTAATGCTGCAATCGATTTTTGCTACTCGACCGTTGCCGATCTAGCAAATTCATTTGCTTTTAGCGGTCGCAGCAAAATAGCAGACAATTTTAGAGCGATTTTTAAATTTAGCTAGCTAGATAAATTATTTCAATATTTTGCCATAGTCGAAATTGTAAAACACTCAAGCTGCAACTTTACTAAATTGAATTTTAACCTACAATGTAACCTTAATAGTTAATTTTACTCAATCGGTCGCTGGAGGAAGTCTCTAGCGCGTGCAATTGAGCGTTGCTCAAAAAAACAATATTGTTATTAATAACAACAATAATTTTTTCAGTATAGCTGGTATTTAACTATTGCGGCAATTTTCGCTGCCGCCCCAGAACTACCTCTAACTTGGCGCAAGCGATCGCGCATTTGCTCTAGTTTGTCAGGGCGATCGAGATAATCTAACACCAAAGCGGCAACAGTTTCTGCTTCTAATTTGCCCACTAATTCGGGTACAATTTCTGCTTTTGCCCAAATATTAGGCCATGCGAATAAACGTCCTTGTTTTAGCACCAACCAGTTGATTAGCTTGGCTAAAACTGTTCCAACACCTGGTAGATTAGCCAAAATTCCTGGCAAACCATCCCAGGCACGCATTGCATCTAGCTGCTGAGTTGGCAACAAAACAATCATCGGTATGGCTAACGAAGCTAATTCGGCAGTGTTTGCCCCTACAGTAGTAAGACATAGCTGGCACTCACTCAAAGTTTTATAGGCAGGATAAGCAATCAGTTCGATTTTAGTACCGCTACTAGTAATTAAATAAGGAGTTGCGGTTGATAAAATTAGTTTCGCGCTAACTTTGCCCAACTTAGCAATTAAACGACCGTTAGATAGTGGGTTGGCGTATTTAGCTATGGTTGTTAGTTCTAACGTAGGCGCAATGGGAATGACAAATCTAGTTTGGGGTCGTTGCTGCTGAATTTTTTCGGCGATCGCCAGACACAATGGTACGCCCTGAGACAGTTTGGCAGGTTTCGAGCCTACCAGCAAACCGATAAGTGGCGTTCGATCGTTTTTATTAGAGTCATCTTCCTTTACTTCCAAAGCAACGTCAGCAATTAAATCTCCTACGATAGTACATTTTTTACGGTAAGACCTGGGTAACTTTTCTACTACCGTTTGATTCATAACGGCAAAGCGATCGATCCAGCGATACCAACGGGCATCCCATTCCGCATAAATTAAAGTAGAGTAACCGAGGCGTTTGCCGATAACCACCGTGTAAAACTGATCGCCACCCAGAAAAATAACTATTCCCTGTCGTCGCCACTGCCAATTTTTCTTGGTTTTTCCCCACAGCAAAAACCGCCCAAAATCTCTAGCAGCCAAGACTCGATCTACTTGAGGATAGCTGAGGGCAATTTCTGCCTCTTTTCCCGTACTGTGAGGACAGGGAGACAAAACTACCGAAATTCTAACCTGTGAAACGTCGTTACCCAACTGCTGTCGCAGATTTTTAACCACTGGACGCACCCAGGTAATTATTTCTCCTGGAGCATTAGAGAGAATTACAAGATCGACTGGTTGCACGATTGATGTATATATAGTTTTTTTCTGTAGGCGAACCGCCGTTCGTCCCTAGTTATTATCTGCTACTTTATTGGCGATCGCTTCCGCACTTTCTAACCCAGAAACCAAAGCACTTTCGAGATTTTTTCCGCTGCACCAATCACCACAACACACTAATGGTAGAGGAGATTTGGTAACCAAACAACTGCGATCTAACCAGTCTCTAGAAATTGCATAACGCCAGCGATGAACCTGCATCCATTGCGTAGATTTAAACCAAGTACACTGTAATATAGCTGCCTCAGCTAGTAGCTGTTCTCCAATAGGTTGTAAATCTGTTTCCTCTAAATATTTGTCAGCAAACTGAGGAGTGCTATGAAAAATAAATACGGGTTGAAGATCGTTATTTTTTTTCCTGCTGTCAAAAATGATTTTGGCAATTGTTTCGCTACAGTCAAAATTTAACACTTCCCAAGGCGGTAAATCTGAAAAATAGCATGGTTCGTATCCAGCAGAAACCGTAATGCAGGGATAATACTTTACCGCTTGCAATTGGTTGGTAAACTCGGCAGACACATCAAGCTCTATTCCCTTTAAGATATCTACGGCTTGAGGTGCGGGAACGGCAATAACCATAGCTTTCGCGCTTATACTGTCTGTCTTTGAAATAAGCTGCCAGGCGTTATCTTTATATCTAACACTCGTTATCCGACACTGTTTGGCAATTGCCAAATCTCTGGCTATATACTTGGCGATCGCATTGATTCCCTGTGGTGCGACATAGCGATTTTTAGCTTCAGTTGGCTGTATCTTTCCCTGGCGGTTTAAACGATAAACTCTACCATTCCAAGGCTCAATTATTGCTTCTTGCTGTAGTTGCTCGATTAACTTTTGAGTTTGTTCTCCCTGAACTTCCAACCAGGGCAAACCCCGATCTATCGTCAGGCGATCTCCAACTCTTCTAGTAGTAACTCTTCCTCCCACACCGCGTGATTTTTCTAAAACTATTACTCGGTATCCTTGCTGCTGTAATTGCCTGGCGCAAGTCAAACCTGCCATACCCGCACCAACTATAGCGACATCATATAGTTTCATTTAAATAGGAAACCTCTTCATCATCGCCGCTGCTTCACGGGCATTATCGGATAAAATAGACGAAATATTGGGTATTTGCGGTATTTGCAAGAGTACATCTACAGTACGTCGTAGCATTCTAACAATATCTCCTTCTGCCAAACTTACACTTTCGCAAAGTTCGTTCCATTCAATCCCTAATGCCCACTGTTCGCATAAACCAACTAGTTCGTATTCTCGCCATACGGGTAGACCGACATCATAGCGACGCTGCACTTGAAATAGCTGAGTTCGCAACTCGCGAATCACTGAAGTTTCTCTACCCCCCTCAGAAGAACGTTTTTTGACTCCTAGAGCTTCTAACACCTCTTGTGGTGGCGGATAGTCACACCAGACATCGGCGCGGGGAGTTTCGGTAATTAAAGCGCAAACGGTAGCTGCTAAACGTGCTGGTTCTAAGTATTCTAATTCTCCAGAGACAAATGCCAAAGCCAACCACAGTTCGTTATCGCCGCGAATGGTAGCGGCTGCCTGCCCTAAAAAGGTGGGAGTATAGCCGTCAAGTGCTTCAAACTCCTGTAGGACTTTGATTAAGTTGAGAAAATCTTCCCAATAATAAGATTGATTGGATTTTTGTTTTTGATATTTGATTTGAGTCCGATGCAGCTTTTCTCGTAAGACCGATCTTTGTTTGTGTTTTTTGAGCAATCGATTGGGATTGCTTACCTGTTGCAGTGGGTGAGCGTCCAAACGTTCCTGCACTACATCTAATCTTTGTTGTTGTTCGTTGACTTCGGGAGCGGGAGGTATGGGAATGAGATAATCGGCAATTTGGTTGGCAATTATTGCCGTATACTCGTCGCCTTTGCGCCATTTTCCCAGTTTGATATTTTCAAAAGACTGCTGGGGAATTTCGGTAACAAGTTCTCCAGGCAGAAAACCTTCATTAATTTCGCTAATGTCAGCATTTGCGGCAATGTACCAATAGTTATCAGCTCCCAAACACAATAAATTGGGTGCCTTTCCCGAACTTGGAACTTGAGGATCGATTAAAACTGCTGCAATTGGAGAACTGACTTTTAGATGTCTGCCTTTTAAACCGACAATTCTTCCAGGTTCTATTTGCGAAATTAAAGGTTTAATTTGATTTTTTCTTTCAGCTTCAGCTTGCTGCTGTAAAATACCTAGCAATCGACGTTCTTCTTTCAGGCGATCTCGCAATTTTTGATAGCTATTTAGCTGTCCTATGGGTAAGGGAGCAAGCTCTACATCTAACTTAGCTAGTTCGGTAGTGATTTCGGCAATCGTCTGTTGTTCGGGAGCGAGTTTTTTCTGGGCTAAGTATTCGGCAAAGCTTCTTTCTAGCAACTCTTTGACTTCATTAAGGGAGTATTTTTGTAAGAGATTGAGCACCATACCGTAAGAAGGCGTAAACCAGCTTCTGAGGGGTTCTGCTTCCGAAGTTGCCAAAAATGCTGCTTCTTTAGCTCCTTCATAGGGAGTTTGTAAAGTTACTACATTACCAACTTTATCTTTACCCCTGCGCCCTGCCCTACCAGATATTTGTAAAAATTCTGAGGGAGTTAACATACTGTGTCCGCCATCGGTACGTTTGGATAGAGCAGACATTACCGTAGTACGAGCGGGCATATTAATCCCCGCAGCTAGAGTAGCGGTAGCAAAAACAATTTTAACCAACGCCGACTCAAACAATCTTTCTACTAATTCTTTCCAGGCTGGTAAGAGTCCTGCATGATGGGAGGCAATACCCCGCATTAACGGTTCTATCTGGTCGATTCTGGCAATTTGCGACTGTTCGCACAAAAATTGCCAGAGTAAATATTTCTGATTGGGATTGGCAGTGAGATAAGTTAGTAAATTTGTCTCGGCGTTGGGGTTTTGTGCTAAATATTCTCGAAGCAAATCTACTAAAATTTCATTTTCTGCGGCTAAATATTGCAGCAAAGCATTTTGCAATTCCAAATTGCCAACCAAAAAGAAATGTAGCAATATTGCTTCTATTTGTGTTGCTTCTTCGGGAGTTACTAAAGCCAAAGAATCTAGTTCGTCTACAGCGCGATCGCATCCCCGACGACTAAAGATAATATAGATTGCTGGCAACATATCGTTAGCTGCTAGCTGCTGCACTACTTGAAATATACCAGGGTGCTTGGGTTTTCCCCCTCGCCTGCGGGAACCAGTTTTAGAAGGCAGCCCTTTAAGTTTGGGATTAAGTTTACTCTGAGTACGATCTAAAAGATGATGTAATCCTCGGCGATCGCAAAAATAATAACGCAGGGGTACGGGACGAAAATCGGAATTAACAAGTTCGCACTCATAGGTTATGCCATCATCTGGACGGGCATTACGGACTTTAACTATCCAATCGGTCAACTCTTCAGGATTGCCTACCGTTGCCGAAAGAGCCACTAACTGAATTCGTGGAGGACAGTAAATAATCGACTCTTCCCAAACTGTACCACGAAAGCGATTGCTCAAATAGTGACATTCATCTAAGACTACTGCCGCTACGTCTTCTAAAGAAGTTCCTAACTGTCCGATGGGTGTTTCGTATAGCATATTGCGGAAAATTTCTGTGGTCATTACCACCACTGCCGCATTGGGGTTGATAATAATATCTCCTGTTAGCAACCCAATTTTCTGACTATTTCCCGCTCCAAACTGTGCCTGAAAATCGCGAAATTTTTGATTGGATAGAGCTTTGAGTGGAGTAGTATAAAAAACTCGCTTGTTTTGTTCTAAGGCGCGATAGATAGCGTATTCTCCAATTAAAGTCTTACCCGAACCTGTAGGAGCGCACACTACTACCGACTTTCCCGCAGCCAAAGCGGCGATCGCCTGCTTTTGAAAATCGTCTAACTCAAATGGAAATATTGTTTTTAGATTTATCTCGGAAGTAGAAGCAATTAAATTCACGCGCTATTCAATAGAGCTTTAAGCTTAAGTATTTTGTTAATAGATACATACATTGTGACATTTTTGTTGGAATTGAGAACTTTTCCTACAAATTTATGGTATGGGTTATGCTTGATTTTGAAATAGTAAAGGTTAAATTAGTTCTTATCTGGTTTTATTTTTAATCTAAATGGCATGGCGCGAATAGGCTCTGTTTCAAGCCACGCTCCCTTGCGTACGCGCTGTTATCGCTAAGAGCAATCGCACCATTTACTTATATTAGGTAATCAGGTTTGACAAAATGGATGCTTACTTAACAGAAGTGACTGATATTGACACCGATATTTTACTGGTTTTAATTGGCTGTACGGCAATTATGGCTCTTTTTGGACTTTTTTTTCTATTTCAATTGATGCGTTTTCTTAGCGAGCGTTTGCTATCTCCTCAAGTTAGTGAAATTTATCAAAAAATAGTTGGCTCGGATAGCTATTGGTTAAAGATAGCAAGTTTATTAGCTTTTTTCGATCTGGCATTACTAGTTTTACCCCTGCCCAAATGGATTAACGTTATTGAAATTCCCTTGAGTGTGGTAATTTCTGTCAGTTTTATTTGGTTGGGATTTCGGATTTTTAGTCAGGTTTTCGATAATTTTTTATTAGATGCTGCACTGCAAAGAGGACGTAAGCTTACTGGTGAATTTTTAATCTTAGGCAAACTTTTTGCCAACTTCACTATTGTTTTAGTAATCGTTTTTATCTTTGCTCAAACACATAAAATCAATATCTTTGGTTTGGTTGCTAGTTTGGGAATTGGCGGTTTGGCAGTAGCATTTGCATCCCAAAAAATTCTCGAACAGGTATTAGGAGGAATCGTACTTTATTTAGATCGCCCTTTTGTTATTGACGACTATATTCATCTGCCCGATGGCACATTTGGCAGAGTAGAATCAATTGGTTGGCGATCGACTAAAATTAGGACTTCGGGTAAAGGTAGTCTAGTTATCGTCCCTAATAGCGTACTGACTCAGGTAAATATTGAGAATTTAACTGGTGCTAAAAAAGTTATTTCTCTAATTTATTTGACTTTTTACCGTACTATTCCCGATGAAGAAAAAGCTTTAATTCGGCAAATTATTTTAGAAAGTACAAAAGATATTTTTGGTATCGATCCCCGCAATACAGAGGTGATTTTTAAAAACTTAGTAGCTGAGAATAACCAAAAAATCACTCAAGCACAAGTCAACTTTTTTATCTTAGGCTCTGGAGAAGTTTCGATGGATTTACGTCGTCAGCTTCTAGATGCAGCAAATCAAAGTATTACCAAGCAACTAAAAGAATACAGTATCGCTTTCGATCTAGAAGAAAGAACGATAAATGTTGATTCACCAATTACAATCTAAAAACCAAACATTTTGACTTGGTATGAATATTTCGGAAACAATTCAAAAAACGATTGAAAAGTGGTTAGAGCTAGATGATTCGACTAGAAGCACGATTATCAAACATGCTCTTAATATTGGTATATTTTTAATTTTTATATTACTTGCCTTACTTATTGGAAGATATACTACTGTACTAGTAAGAGCGATTATCCAAAAACTTTTTCCCGATAAATTTTCGCAAATTTACGAGAAGCTAATTGTTCCTTTAGAAAAGCTAATTAAAATTGCTGGAACTTTAGTTTTAGTTTCCATTTGCTTTAATTTGATTCAGGAATACCAGGGTTTTTATGAGGTTGCTAAATTTTTTCTCAATCTAGCCGTAATAGCTAGCATTGCTTGGCTGATTTCTCGTCTGTTTAGGCAGTTTGTCAGAGTCTATGGCATCGATATGATTCGCAGACTAGGTTTGGAAATAGACGAGATGCTACTCGTATTTGAAACTATAGCCAATGTAATTATTGGGTTTGTAGCAGTTATAAGCTTTGCTCAAAGCCAAAATATAAATTTAATTGGCTTACTGGCAGGGGTGGGAATTGGTGGTATTGCGATCGCTTTTGCCGCTCAAAATACTTTAGAGCAGCTTTTGGGTACAATAGTACTGTACTTAGACCGTCCTTTTGTTCCTGGCGACTATATCCGTGTTAGTCTCAATCCTCATGCCGAGGATGTATATGGCAGAATTGAATCGATTGGCTTGCGCTCTACCAAACTTAGAACCGCAGCTAAAAGCACTCTGGTAATTATTCCCAATTCAACTTTGGCTAATTTGGATATCGAAAATATTACCAGAGGTAAAAAGGTAATGGTATTGCTCTACCTGGATTTTTTGGAAATTTTAGCAGAACGAGAACAGGCATTAGTCGAGCAAATAGTTAGTGAAAGTACGGATGCTTTATTTGGAATCGATCCTGGCAGTACCAAAATCAAGCTTTTTGAACTAGAAGATAAGCCAGGAACTCGCGCCAGGGTAACTTTCTTTATTTTGGGATCTTCAGAAAATTCAATTCAGCTACGTAAGCGATTGTTGGAATTAGCCAACCAAACTATTTCCAAACAACTTCGAGATTACGAAATTAATTTTGTCATGCAGGAACCGACTATTTATGTTGAGTCGCCAGTTACTATTTGATGAAGCAGGGGAGGTTTTTTTGAGTAGCGAGTAGCGAGTAGCGAGTAGCAAGTAAAAAGTATTTACTCTTACCTGTTCGCTGTTCCCCATTCCCTAAAGCCCAAAGCCTAAGTTACGGACAAAACAAAGTATCTTTAGTATTGCGTCCTGTAGTGGAATTAGTGCCGCTGGCTATTTCACATAAAGTCTCTTCAGTTCTGACACTCATTAAGGCATCGGTAAAATCTGCTCCTTCAATATTGGCATTATCTAGCATTACATTAGTCATAAAAGCTCCTTCTAAAACTGCGTCATTTAGATTGGCTCTGGTCATTCGAGTTGATTCTAAGTCAGCACCACGTAAATTTGCTCCTTCAAAGTTGGTTCCAGCCAAATTAGCTCCAAAAAAGCGTACTCCTGTCAAATTGGCGTGACTAAAATCACTACCTTTTAAATTTGTATGATCGAAACTAGCATCGGTTAAATCTTGTTGGGAAAAATCCGTCTCTGTCAATACTTCCTTATTGTAGTTACGGCTCCAGGCTGGCATTGCAAAAATACTTCCAACCCAACTAATAGCAAGTGTAAAAATAAAGACGCGAGTGATAATTTTTTTTAGATTCATAATTGTTGCTTAAATCTCAATGGGTAAAATTTTACTAAAATATCCTCTGTGACTCGGCATAACATTGTTGCTGCCTTACAATTCGATAGAAATCTGAAATCTAAACCAATATGAAAAATCTTGGTGAATTAGGCGAACGGCTAGTTGCTTCTTGGTTAAAGACCCAGGGTTATAAATTACTACATCAGGGTTGGTCTTGTCGTTGGGGAGAAATCGATTTAATCGCCACACATCAATGTAAAGCTTGTTTGATTTTTGTTGAGGTTAAAACACGAGGCGATCGCAATTGGGATAGTAATGGTTTGCTGGCGATCGATACTCGCAAACAAGAAAAAATCTGTCAGACGGCGATGCTGTTTTTGGCTCAAAACTCCAAACTAGCAGAACTACCCTGTCGCTTTGATGTAGCTTTAGTCAACTATACATTGGCAGCTAATTTCGATAGCCGAGTCAACTACTTGACTACCAGTCAGATGACACTTAACGGCGATCGCTATCAATTTAATTTGCAAACCTATTTAAAATCGGCTTTCGAGCTAGCTTGAATTCGTAGACTCTAGCTGAAAACTACTGTTTTATTGCCATAAACTAAAATTCTATTTTGTAGGTGAAACCGCACTGCACGCGCTAAAACCAATCGTTCTAAATCTCTACCTTTACGAATCAAATCGGCAGTAGTATCTCGGTGACTAATCTTTACTACTTCCTGTTCGATAATTGGTCCTTCATCCAAATCTTGAGTGACATAGTGTGCTGTAGCACCGATAATTTTAACTCCTCTCTGGTAAGCTCGATGATAGGGATTGGCTCCAGCAAAAGCGGGTAAAAAAGAGTGATGTATATTGATCGCTTTAGAAAATTTTGCAATAAAATCGGCACTTAAGATCTGCATGTATTTAGCTAAAACGATCAGATCTATGTCATAGTTTGCTAACAGTTCTAGCTGTTTGGCTTCTTGTTCCTGTTTGGTTTCTTTGGTTATAGGCAAATGATAAAAATCAATGCCAAACTGTTCGGCAATGTATTTTAAATTCGAGTGATTGCTGATAATCAAGGGAATTTCTGCCTGCAATTCTTTGGCTTGGTGTCGCCAGAGTAAATCTAACAGGCAGTGATCCTGTTTTGTTACCCAGATAGATATACGCGGCAAGCTATCGGAAAAGTGTAGCTGCCAAGTTGCTGCCAGGGGTTTGGCTATCGCCTCAAAAGCCCCCGCAATCAAATTGCGATGTAAGTTAAATCCCTGTAGCTGCCATTCGATGCGAGTTAAAAATAAATTATTGGCTAAATCTGTATGCAGGTCGGCGTGAATAATATTGCCACCGTTACTGTAAATAAAGTTAGCAAACTTAGCAACTAGTCCTGGGCGGTCTGGACAAGAAATAAGTAGGGTTGCAGTTGGAGTTGTCATTTATTTAGCTAAAAGATCTATTACCAATAAGCATTAGAGCATCTTCAAACTTACAAAGCACGTATAGTTGGATTAAGCTACATTAATATTATTTATAATTTGTTAATACGAAAGTAGATTTGACGCTTCAATTTTGGGAAAACTAAAATTGGATAGAAATTATTGTTGCTATCTATTTAGTTAAAGCCACTATTTTAAACAGGCGGTTATGGCGAAACTTGAATTAAAGTGAGATTTTCGTCTTTGTAAAGTATCAAAATTGGTTCGAGAAAATATTATGAATAGCCAAGATAAATCCCGAGCAAATGATAACTGGGATGAACGAGATTTAAATCTTTCAGAAAACGAGCCTCAAACTGCTTCTCAAAATGAAGAGCTAGACAGTGATTTCCAAGATCTATGGACAGAAGAAGATTCAGAATTAGTCACCGATATTATCTTGGAAGAATCGAACGATCTTGAAGATTCTTTTACTTTGCAATCGGAAGAGCCAAAACCATCTGTACCAGACACTATAGAAGGCGAATTAGACTTCGAGCTATCGGATTGGGATTTTCGCAATCCGCTCGACAACAAGGCAGAAAATAACAACACTGATATAGAAAACAGTTTTCAGTTGGAGCGATCGCCAGAGCCTGACTCAATAGAAAATTCCGAAACAGTTGTCAATGAAGAACGGCTTGAAACCGAATCTTTAGCTCTCGATTTGAATAATTCTCTAGATCTAGAAAATATTGAAAATAATTCGGATTGGCAGCTAGAGCCGATCGAAGATTCGCTAGACAATGACAGCTTTGGCGATTTAGATAATCTTGAATCGTTGGATAATGAGAGTCTGGACGAACTAGAGCCGATCGAAGATTCGCTAGACAATGACAGCTTTGGCGACTTAGATAATCTCGAATCTTTAGACAATGAGAGTTTGGGCGAATTAGAACCGATCGAAGATTCACTGGACAATGACAGCCTCGGCGACTTAGATAATCTACTTGGTTTGGAAACACAACCAGAATCATTAGATTCAATCGATCTAGACGCACCATTAGAAACAGTTGACCTGGGAATGAGTTTGGATTCCGATTCAGACTTCGCCGACCTCGATGCTATTGTCGGCTTAGATGAATCCAAGCTGAATGCGCCATCGCCATCTTCAACTGCAACCCCTGCATCCGTTTCTAAAGCCCAATCCACCTCTGAAACCGACCAAGCTGCCAAAGCCAATACCTTCGATCAAACGATGCGGGTATCGGTACGCAAATTAGACAATCTCAATAACTTAATTGGAGAACTGGTAGTTAAACGTAACCGACTAGAAGACGACCACGATAGACTGCGACGTTTTATGGATAATTTACTCGGTCACGTTCAGTCTCTTGGGGATGTGGGCGCAAGAATGCACGATACTTACGAGCGATCGCTTTTAGAAGGTGCATTGCTCGCTAGCCGCAAATCTAATGCAGTAGCAGCAGGGAATATCGAGCGTTCTAATTTTTCTGAAGCAAAGGTCAACTCCCAATCGGACGAACTAGACGCACTGGAAATGGATCGTTTTACGGGGTTTCACTTACTCTCGCAAGAAATCATCGAGCTTATTGTTCGAGTTAGAGAAGCCGCATCGGATATTCAGTTTGTAGTCGATGAGAGCGATAAAGTAACCCAGACTCTGCGACAAGTTACAACTCAGCTACAAGAAGGAATCAACTCTTCGAGGATGATTGCCTTTGGTCTCACAGCAGACCGTTTACCTAGAGCGGTTCGCCAAATTTCTCGCCAACAAAAAAAACAAGCAGAACTACATATAGAAGGTAAAGAAGTTTTAATCGATAAACTGATTGTTGAAAATCTTTACAATCCCATGACTCACTTGGTAAATAATGCCATTTCTCACGGGATCGAACCACCAGAAAAACGCCTTAAATTGGGCAAACCCGCAGCAGGTAATATTAGTATCCAAGCCTTTATTCAAGGAAACCAAACTGTAATCACCGTTGCCGATGATGGTGCGGGTATAGATCCAGAAAGAGTCAAAAATAAAGCCGTTGAGAAAAATCTGATAACTTGGGCGCAAGCACAAAACTTAACCCAACCTGAGATTTACGATTTGTTGTTTCATCCAGGATTCAGTACCAAAGACCAAGCAGATGATTTTGCAGGTCGTGGTGTAGGAATGGATGTAGTTCTAACCGACCTTAAGAAAATACGCGGTACAGTTGGTATTGAATCTGAAATTGGTAAAGGTACGACTTTTACAATTCGGCTACCTCTGGTTTTGAGTATTTGTAAAGCTTTGATCTGTGTAGATAAAAATAATCAAATTGCTTTTCCAATAGACGGGGTAGAAAAGACCAAGGAATACTTTGCCAACGAACTTAAAACCAATGCTAATGGAGTAAAGTGTGTTTCCTGGCAAGATCGGCTTTTGCCTTTGCAGCCTTTAAGCAATTTGCTAGCTTACAATCGTAAAATTAGAAGAGGAGCGAGCTACAGTGCTAAAGATCGAGATAACGATACCATATCTGTTGTGATTCTGCGTAGCGTCGATAATTTTTTAGCCGTAGAAGTAGACGAAATACAAAACGAACAAGAAATTGTTATCAAACAAATTGAAGGTTCTCTACCCAAACCTCCTGGTATTGCAGGAGCGACAGTTTTGGGTGACGGCACGATTTTGCCTATCGGCGATGTATTGGAGTTAATTGAAATTGCTCAGGGTAGAAGAACCATCAAAATGGACTTCAATCTGCTTAAGAGCGATGCTACTGCTGAAACCAACGTACGCAATGAACCAATGGTGTTAGTAGTAGATGATTCGATTACCGTTCGCGAACTGCTATCAATGAGTTTTATCAAGTTGGGTTATCGTGTCGAACAGGCTAGAGATGGTCAAGAAGCCTGGGATAAACTACGTGGCGGTTTGCCCTGCAACATGATCTTTTGCGATATCGAGATGCCAAGAATGAACGGTTTGGAACTGCTCTCAAATCTACAAAAGCATGATGAGTTTAAACGGCTTCCCGTAGCAATGTTGACCTCTCGTGGTGCTGACAAACACCGCAAATTAGCTAGTGAGTTGGGAGCACAGGCTTATTTGACTAAGCCATACACCGAGAAAGACTTGATGGATGTTGCCCATCGATTAATTGAAGTTAGTAAAGCCGAAGAAAAATCTCAGCCAGTTGCTGTGGCAGTTGCGGAAACACAATCTAATTCCCCTGCATCTTCTAATAGGGAGTTTGATGAGGCACCGTTGGTATTGATTATTGACGATTCGGTAACAGTAAGAGAGCTACTATCAATGACGTTTGAAAAAGCTGGCTACCGTGTTGAAAAAGCTAGAGATGGTCGAGAGGCTTGGGAAAAACTCAAAGAGGGACTGCCATGCGATATTGCCTTCTGTGATATTGAGATGCCGAGGATGAATGGTTTAGAGCTATTGGCTCAGCTTCAACAAGATGAAAGACTATCTACATTGCCCATTGCCATGCTAACTTCTCGGGGAGCGCAAAAAATGCGAAATATTGCCGCCGAAAAGGGTGCCAGAGGCTATTTTGTCAAGCCCTATGTTGAAGATGTTTTGCTAGATGCTGCCAAGAGAATGATCGATGGCGAAGTCTTAATCGATCGCATCGATTTGGATTAGTGCGTTAAATTACGAAGATTTGCTTCGCAATTTAACTTAGTATTTTCACCTATCATCGCTAGAAAAAGTTATATTTTAATGTTTGAGATTACCGTGGTTGGTCGTAGTTTGGCGATCGCTTTACTAAGCTGCTTTTTGGGAATAGAAACTGCTGTTGCTGTTGCTACTGATGAAATAGAGCTACAGGTTGGGATAATTCAAAGATTGGGTGCTAAACCCATTAACGATAAGGAACCTGCAATTGAAGAAGTTACAATTAGTAGTACTTCAGGTGATTCTCTTACGGTAAGTTTTCCCGAAACTAAAAAAGTTATTCAAACTCAAAAGATCGTACTTGATATAGAGCCACAACCTTTAAGCAAACCTCAGTTATCAGAAAGGCTGGTGTTAAGCGATCGCGCCACTTTTGAAACTGCCGAAGCTGTTGCTAACTCCTGGAAAAAGCTCGGCATCGAAGTAGAAATACTTCAGCCTGGACGCTGGCAAGTTTGGGCAAAACGAGATGTTTATTCGACTCCTCTAGTTCGTCGTTGGTTGCTGCACAGTTTACAGGCAAATGGTTATGAGGAAGCTTATTTATCGTCAGAAATGCTAACTCACCAACCACAAGCTACTCTAACTATTGCTGGTAAAAAATATCAGCAGGATGAAGTCGAGATTACTAGTCAAAAAAACTTAATAAAAGTCAAAATTAATGATGGTGATGATACTCCTAGTCTTTATGGTGGTAGTTTGGAACTGCAACCCAACGCTTTTGGTGAATATACTTTAGTTAACCACGTTCCTTTAGAAACCTATCTTAGAGGTGTCGTACCATACGAAATTGGCGCAAGTGCGCCACCTCAAGCCGTTGCCGCACAGACTATCATCGCTCGTACCTACGCCTTGAGAAATTTACGGCGTTTTGCTGCCGATGACTATCAGCTTTGTGCTACGGTACACTGCCAGGTATACAAAGGTTTATCGGGAACTAATCCTACCAGCGATCGCGCTATTGAAGCTAGCAGGGGTTTGGTTTTGACCTACCAAAACGAACTGGTAGATGCTCTCTATTCCTCTACTACTGGAGGAGTTACTGCGTCTTTCGATGATGCTTGGCAGGGTGCAGATCGTCCTTATCTTCAGGCAATTATCGATTCTACCCAACAGGTTTGGAATTTGTCCGAACATCCTCTAGACGACGAAACCAATCTACGTCGTTTTTTAAGTTTAAAACAAGGGTTTAACGAAACAGGACGTAGTGTCTTTCGCTGGCACAAAACCAGCAAAATCAAAGATTTAGATCGAGATCTGCGCCGCTATTTAAACAAAACCCATCATCCACTAGCAAATTTTACTACTATCGAGTGGATGCAAGTCCAAAAGCGATCGCCTTCTGGCAGAATTTTAACTCTGACAATTCAAACCGATAAGGGCAAAATACAGCTTCACAAAAACGATGTTCGCAGTGCTTTTGAAGCACCCATCAGCACTTTGTTTTATTTAGAACCAGTTTACGATGAAGACAAGCGACTCAAAGCCTATAATTTTATTGGCGGTGGTTTCGGTCATGGAGTGGGTTTGAGTCAGTACGGCTCTTACAATTTAGCCAATCTCGGTTGGACAGCAGCACAAATTCTCAGCTTCTATTATCCTCAAACGACTATTCAACCTTTAAACGATTCAATCGTTTTCTGGCGCGACGAGGTTCGATTATCTAGCAATCGGTAACAATCTTGATGAAATTTAATTGCATACGGTCGGGCAACGGCTCAAACTGTCGTAGGATGTTATCGATAATACTTAGCAATTTCTAGCTATTAATGACTATTTGGGTGAACGAGCAAATCGATCCGAGCGGCATTATTTATTCTTGTATTGCCTGTCTTGATGAAGAGGCTGCCAAAGATTGCCATCAAAATTGGCAAAATAATCTCAGTGACGAACAAAAGCAAAAAGGTTGGGTAGCTCGCTTGCGAACTGTCGAGACTTGGAACGAGGTACCTGTTAACGCTTTAAAGCTAAGTCGTTAAATAATTATTTTCAAGCATCTCTATTGACTCAAATTTAACCATCTCCACCTGACGATTCTATTGGCTCTCGCTTAGAAAACCCCCAGGTAAAAAATACTGCAACTATGGCAATTGTCACCCATTCGGGGATAATTAAGCCAGGGAAAAGTGCTTTGAGAAATAACCGCAATCCGACAAAACCGACAGTAATAAATCCTGCATCTTCTAAATAAGTATATTCTTCTAACCAACGAATAAATAATTCGGCAAGAAATCGCAGCGAAATGACTCCGATAGTACCACCAGCAATAATCAGCCAAGTTTCATCGGCAATAGCGATCGCTGTAGTTACGCTATCGAGAGAAAAAGCTAAATCGGTGATTGCAATTGTGGGAATTATTTGCCAGAAAGAAGAAAACTTGAGGTGTTTTTTGGGTTGTTCTGACTCATCTTCGTCATTAACGAAGTAGTTGAACACCAACCACAATAAATACATTGCTCCCAATAACTCAAATTGCCAAAATTGAATCACCCAAGTAGCAGTCAAAATTAAAACAATTCTTAATACATAGGCGGCGATCAAGCCAACATTAAGAGCCTTGCGCTGCATTTTTGCATCGGGTAAACCCTGAGCGATTGATGCCAGGGCGATCGCATTATCGGCTGAGAGTACGGCTTCTAAAACTACTAAAACTAATAAAATCAGAGGAGTTTGAAACCCCATATCCGCTAAATAATCAAAATAATCAAATGAATCTTCAAGCATTCACTGTCTTTCTCCAGAGCGATAACTATTGAAGATATTGTCGCTACTTGCAACATATCTTTGGTTTTTGTATTTATTTTCTCGGTCGCATAGCGACTTTACCAAAACTTGGTTCTAAATTCTGGATTTTTTAGTTGGCGACTTGGTAAGCCTTCCTTAAGCGAGGTTTCCTTGCCAGGTTCTCACCGCTTTTATTAATTATGTTGCATCTTGTAACGATTTGTTTGGTTTGGGGTCAATTATGACGCAAATTAAGGAATGAATATCTTTTTTTAAGTTTAAACAGGAGTAAATTTTTATGCCTTTATCTGATACTCAAGTTTTTGTAGCTTTGTTGGTGGCTTTAATTCCCGGAATTATGGCAATTCGTCTGTCTACAGAACTTTACAAATAAGTCTTTAATTACTCAAGACTGCTAAAGTCTGGAAATAAATAGCTCCTTGCTAGCTAAAGCTGAGTTTTAGATCGGCAAAAGACTAAAAAATTGCTAATCTAAAGTCTCAGCCAGAGCTTAGTAATGGAGTTATTTAAATGGATCGAAATCGACCCCGATCGCAGCGTTCTCACAAAAAAAGTACTTATCGTGGAGTTACTGGTGAAGTTTGGCTCAAGCTGATTTTTAGCTGGATAATTGCGATCGCTTCAATTGGCTCTTTAGTTAAGCTACTCCCATATCATCTTTCTCAACAGGCAAAGTTAAAAGAACTTCGTATTCAGGTAAGTCAAACAGAAGCTAAAGTCGCAGAACTACGCCAGCAACTCAATCATAATTTCGATCCCCAACAAACTCGGAATCTTATGGAACAATATAGTTCGCTGTTAGCACCCAATCGCAGCAGAATTTATTGGCTGCCAAATAAAGATAGCGATCGCCAAGAAGAATAACCAAGCAGGGGTGCAGGGGTGCAAGGGAGACTTGGGTACTTGGAGATTTCACTCTCGTAGAGGAGGGGCTGTCTCTGGAGGAAGCCTTCAGAGCTTGTAAGCACCGTAAATCCCTTCGTCTCCCCGTATCTTAGTCCCCTGCTCATTTCCCGCGCAGATGATTGTATAATTCTTCCCACCACCCCATGACTTTCTCTCGGTATTTAGCTCGATTGAGATCGTCTTTTAACAGTTCCAAACTCCGCTGATAATCGGCAACAGCACAATTCCAATCGCCTCTTAAATAATAACAGCGTCCTCTCTCGGCGTAAATTCTCTCTCGATAACGGGTACCAATTGTTAAAGCAAAGTCGAAGTTTTCTAGAGCCGAGTCATACATTTCCAGTTCGCGGAAAGTAATTCCCTGATTGATCCAGGCTCTAAGATTAGCAGGATTGAGATCGAGTGCTAAATCGTAATCGGCGATCGCTTCTGCTAAGTTACCCTGGGCTGCATGACAATTGGCTCGATTATTGTAAGCACTGTCAAGTTCGGGATCTAACTCTAAAGCCAGAGACAAATCGACGATTGCTTCTAATATTTGGTTATTACGGAAGTGCATTAAACCTCGATTGTTGTAGTTAATCGCACTATTGGGACGGAGGGCAATTAATCGATCTAGTATAGCGATCGCAACTGCATAATCTCCTTGAGATGCTTTTTCTGCTAAAAAAGTTTTAAGTCTGGCTTCTGAGTTTAGTTTTTCTCCGTAAGATAGAGGAGAAAACAGACACATCGATGTTTCAGTCATATTAGAAGATGACAAGCTCGCACTTGAGGACTGAAATCGCTCGCAATCTCGATTTTCGATTGGCATGGCATCAATTAAACCTCTTTAAAAAAGCTACGTTGTCTGACCTAACTCTCTAGCTGGAACGTCCCGTGTAATCGCTGCGTATTGATTTACCTTTACGCTCTGATGGTTTTCTTTGAAAAAGACAGTGGGTTTGACAAATACTCAAGCTTATTTAAAGCAACCTAAAACTTATGGTCTTTCAGAGGGACACTGACTACCGAATTGGATACTAAGCGCACTATCTCATAATTATTGACCGTTCTTAGATGAAGATTCGGTTAAGTTTTAATGAGATTGAAACTTTCTTAGTACACAACAGAAATCAAAACCAACTAGCTTACTTAAGCAGAATTCCCAAAGATTTAAAAAAAATATCATTTTTTATCATTAATTTAAGTTTTTCGCCAGTCCAGCTTGTTAGTAACTTTTAACTGGCAACTTATCATTAGTACTTATTGCTTAAAACAAGTGTTTGGTTTCATAACAATTTTTGATGAAAGTGGCTATTTGGGTACAATATTGAACGGAATAGTTCCGTTGGCGTTGCTGAAGCCCTTTTGGAGAGTAGCTTTCTCCGTAGGATTTGTTTTTTCAAAACGTGAGTGCCGTCTACCGAGAAAATATCCAGGGCTTGTGTTGCCCGATAAATTCATTTACATTGCTAAATATCGATTGTTTTTGTATCGAATTAGCTAAAAAATGCTATACCTAAAATTAAATTTATGACTAACACGACCTTACTTACACAAGCCACAGATTTATCTACAGAAGATTATTGCGTTTTAGGAGTTGCTACTTGTTTCTTGAGAGAAGAAGGAGAAGTAACAGAAGTTAAAATTGTCGAACCAATTCCTTCGGCTGCATTAGAAGCACTAATCGAGAAAATTCCGACTTCTTATCAAGCAGCTTGTTCTAAAACTCTTGGAGAGATTTTAATTGGAGATAAAATTCAAATTCCCTCAGAACTACCTCAAGATGCTAGTCTGTGCGAGCGTTTCGAGGAAAGAATTTTAGCTGCCGCTCGAACCTACAAAAGTCGTCCTGAAGCTAAAAAACATATACCTTTAGGAACTATTAAACAAGATTTTAACTATTCTTTGGAACGGAAAAGAGTTCTTAACTCTGAAAATATCGTGCGTCCTGAAGATAATGTCAAACAGCACGAACATACACATAAAGTGCTTTAAATAATAGATGATTAAGTCGTCTTTATTTTGTTTGTCATTTATTGCAGTTGGTTTTGGTGAAATTAAAACGGCTCTGGCGCAATCAAAACTAACGTTTAGTTCTAGCGATCGCCTATCGTCAGAACGAATTGTTAAAGTTAGTCAATCTAATTCAAGTTTTCAGTCACAGACAGAAACAACAACCACCGTACCAGCAGGCAACAACATAACTATTAGCGAAATTGAAGTACGTTTTGTAGATAAAAACGGCGATATAACTACGGGACAAACTAAACCAACAATTATTATTCGTGAATTTGCCCTACAGCCTGGAGATGTTTATAACCAAAAATTAGCCCTGCAAGGCTTAAATGGAGTCAGAAAACTAGACATTGTCGATCTCGCCAAATTAACCTTAGAGCCTGGGGCGACAACTGATGAAGCCGTAATGGTAGTGACAGTAGCAGAAAAGAAGTCTGCCTATTTTGCTTTTGGTTTGACTTTAGAACCGCCTACGGCTTTACAAGGTACGGTTAAACCAAATGTAGTTCATGCTTTGTCTAATAGCTCTACAGGTACATCTGGAGGTGTTCGCTTTGGGTTGAGAAATCTTGGCGGTACCAACCAGCAAGCAAGCCTTGGTATAGAAGGAGGCGAACAAAAATTTGGATTTAATCTAGGCTATCGCAATTATCTCAGGCACGATACGGGTTATGGAATTAATTTTTTCAATCAACGAAATGTAGAGCCTGAGTTTGATGAAGGCGATATCGATGTCGATCTACCTGATGATAACGATCCTTGGATTCATCGTATTGGCGGTGGTATGGAGTATTTTCAACCTCTGGCTAGAGATTTTGTCGGCGCGATTGGTATTTCCTATCAGCGTATTTCTGTGAGAGAAAGGGCTTTTTCTAAAAGCATCGAAGCTCGCGACGAATTGGGCGATCGCTTAACTGTAAGTGATGACGGACAAGACGATCTGTTGACTATTAATTTTGCTGCTGTTTTAGATCGACAAAACAATTCTCAATACCCTACCGAAGGTTTTAAGCTTCAATTTGGTAGCGACCAATCTATTCCCGTTGGCGATGCCAGTATTGTTTACAATCGTCTGGCGGCTAACTATACTCATTACTTGCCTCTAAATCTCTTTGGTTTTACTGAGGGAGCACGAACTTTGGTACTAAATTTTCAGGGAGGAACTATTTTAGGAGAAGTACCGCCTTATGAAGCTTTTACTTTGGGTGGTTCTAGCTCGGTACGCGGTTATGGATCGGGGGAACTAAGTACGGGACGTAGCTTTATTCAAGCTACGGCAGAATATCGCTATCCAATATCAGCTTTTAGGGTATTTAAAAGATATATCGACGTAGGTGGCACTTTTTTTATCGATTACGGCAGCGATTTAGGTACGAACGACGATGTTATCGGACGACCCGCGCAAGTGCGAGATAAGCCTAATAGCGGTTTGGGTTACGGTTTGGGCTTGCGCGCCCTTACTCCTGTTGGAGCGGTGAGATTGGAGTTTGCCCTTAATGATGAGGGAGATAGTGAAATAATTTTTGCCATTGGCGATCGCTTTTGAGTTTAGCCAATAAAAAAGCATCCCTGATATGGGATGCCTTAAAACACAAACAGACGATAAATTAAATTTATTTGAATCCGACTGCAGCCTGCCAAACAAAAGCCAATAACAGGAAAAACAAGGGAATCAAGGGCAAAACGTCTACTAGTGGGTTAAACATAGCATAAGCTTCTGGCAGCTTTGCCAATAGCATTGCAGCTTCCATATATTTATCTACCTTCCAAGAATTTTCTTAAAATATAGTAAAAATATTATCATGGTTCGTGTCTTATTCAATCTTGGGCTTTTGATACCGATTGAATATTGGTGAACGATAATACTTCTTTTAATTATTCTTCCTGCCAAGATATATGACCGTTTATATTATGCTTTTCATATATCGATAAAATTTCTAAGGCAAAGTTTACCAGTCTTTCGTCTTTTTCTTTTTTGGCTAAATCGTATAGTTTGATAAACATTTTTTTGCCTGTTTCTGTTTGATGCAGATTTTTTTTCAGCATATTATGGCGACTACAAAGAGTTTGTCCATTTTCAATAGTATTTTCGCCGCCCAGTTCTCTTGGTCTGATATGGTCGGCATGTATTTCTAGTCCTTCTTTTTTACCTTGACCACAAATTACACATTTGTAATTATCTCTGGCAAATATCTCTTGTCTCATTGCTTCGGGAAAAGTATCTGCTTTTGCTATTGCCACATAATTGGGATCGTATTTATATACTCCTTTTTTTACCTTGACTAATCTACCTTCTTCAAAAAGTTTTCTAATTGCACGGTCTGGATCTGCCAAAGGTGTTTCATAAAGTTCTTGCCAAGCCTCAACTATTTTAGGAATAATATCTTGGTGTTTTATAGCTCGATTGGGTCTTTCTAAATAATATTGAAAAATAAACTCTTTTTGAGACAGTTTTTTATTTTCATCCATGTTTCAAAAATTTTTATTTAAAACAGCATTATTTTGGACAAAGTGACAATTAGCACTTATTGTTTGATAAATGCGATCGGCAATAGCTTTGACAACGGGAACAGCTACAGAGTTTCCTAATTGTCTATACATTTGAGTACGAGAAACGGGAAAAACAAAATTATCAGGAAAACCCATAATAGATTTGCATTCATTTTGAGTTAATAATCTAATTCCCGTTTCGCCATCTCTAACAAATGTGCCAGTTAATCTTTGAATTTTATGGTAGGTCGAAACTAAAGTTTTTACTTTAATTTTGGAAGAGCAATCGACTATTTGAGGTCTACCATCATCTTTTTTAAATAAATAGGTTTTTTGTAAATGTTTGCTGATTGAATAGTTTCCGACACCTTGCTCTATAAACCTGTCTATATACACGTTATTGTCTTCTCCTAAAGGAAAAGAAAAATTAATTCTGCTGTTTAAATAATCTCTTTGAAAACCTATTATATAAATTCTATCTCTAATTTGAGGAAGCTGAAATCGTGCGGCGTTTAAGATTATGTAGCGGGTATCGTAGTTAAGAGCATCTAAGGTTTGTAAAATAACTTGAAAAGTTTTGCCTTTGTCGTGAGTTACTAAGCCTGGAACATTTTCTAGTAAAAAACAAAAAGGTTTTTTGGTTTCTAAAATTTTGGCAATAGAATAAAATAAGGTTCCCTGAGTTTGATGTAAAAAACCTTCTCGTTTGCCAATACTACTAAAGGGTTGGCAGGGAAATCCAGCGAGCAGAATATCATGGTCGGGAATCTCTTGAGGCGAAAGTAAATTAATATCTCCATAAGGAATTTCACCAAAATTTGCTTGATAGGTTTGTCGAGCATATTTATCCCATTCAGAGGAAAAAACACATTGGCTTTTGTTGGTCTGAAAAGCAATACGCATTCCTCCAATACCTGCAAAAAGATCGATAAATTTAATTTTATCTTGAATCAAATAAGGCGAAGCATAACTAGAATAACTAGGGTTTAGTTGCTCGAATAATGCCGATATGTAAGATTGTTCTGTATGAATTACGTCTTTAACTGACATTGGGACAAAATTTTAGTTTTTTAAAGCAATCGCAATAATTTAGCTTAGTCATTCAACCAGCCAGCAAAATCAGTAGTAAAAGTATCTTCAAAAATTGACTGGCGAATTTGCCGAGTAAAACCGATCAGTTCGGTAATGTTGTGTAGGGATAATAAAATATAGCCTAACATTTCGCGCGATCGCACCAGGTGATTTAGGTAAGCACGGCTAAAATTTTGACAGGCATAACAGGAACAATCTCGATCTAGAGGGGAATAATCTTCTCGATAGGCAGCATTTTTTATATTTATTCTGTCGCCTTTTACCAAAGCCGTACCGTGTCTTCCCAAACGGGTAGGAATTACACAATCAAATAAATCGATTCCTGAAGCGATCGCCCGTACCATTTCTTTATAGGTTCCTACTCCCATTAAATAGCGGGGTTTGTCTGCTGGTAATAAAGGAGCAGTATACTTTACCGTTTCGTTAATCAGTTCCGTTGCTTCCCCGACGCTAACGCCACCAATAGCATAACCTGGTAAATCTAAGGCGACTAAATCTTTTACCGCTTTGAAGCGTAGATCTAAGTGTATTCCTCCCTGTACGATTCCGAATAAAGCCTGTTTTTCGGGATATTGATGCGCTGACACGCATCTTTTCAACCAACGATAGCTTCTTTCTGTAGCTTCTCGTACTTGTTCTTTGGTAGCATCAGCAGGAGGACATTCATCAAATGCCATGATGACATCGGCACCCAAAGCATTTTGAATTTGAATCGATTTTTCTGGTGTCAGTTCGATAATACTGCCATCGCGAGGCGAACGAAAAGTAACTCCTGCTTCACTAATCTTTCGCAGTTCGCTAAGGCTAAAAACCTGAAATCCACCCGAATCGGTCAAAATAGGCTTATTCCAGCCCATAAACTGATGCAAACCCCCTGCCGCTTCAATTATCTTTTCTCCTGGCTGCAAATGGAGATGGTAGGTATTAGCCAAAATCATCTGCGCCTGGGCATCTTCTAACTGTCGAGGGGTAATTCCTTTTACCGTTGCTAGAGTACCTACGGGCATAAACCGCGGTGTTTCTACGATGCCGTGAGGTGTATAAAACACTCCCGCTCTAGCTTGAGTATGATTACAGGTTGCTTGGCACTGAAACGAAAATCCCACCTTTGAATCATTTAGCATTTAGCATTTAACATTGAGCATTTACCTCATTCATTGTTTAATGTTCAACTCGCGCGTTCCTGAGTCATTAGAGTCGAGGAGGTTTCCTCGCAGGGCGGAATCGCCCAAAGCGTCGCTCCTGCGTCGCGACTTGCCTCTGAAAGAGGCTGCGCTTGTGACGGACGTTTGCTGAGGAAACCTCAGCAAACGTCCGTCAAAGTTCAATGGTCAATGTTTAGAAGTCTTCATCGTCTAACTGTACGTCCAAACGAGCCGAAAGCACTTCTGCTACCATTGCTTCTATCACTGCGGCATCAAGATCTCGATCGTTTTGTTTTGAAGATGGCGACAGAGGAATCAAGCGCAGTTGAAGATTTTCTTGAATCAAATCGAAACAGACTTCTGCCTCAGAAGATTGACCGAGTTGTAAATAGTTAAAACTTTGAATATTAATGTAGAGATTACCATTAGCAATTAGAGTAGCTCGATCGGGATCGTTAAATACTTCTCTTACTTTACCTTCGCCTTTGCTATGTAAATGGTTATCGATCGTATGAACATAGCGAACACAACCAAGGTCGTTCAACAAACGTTTGATATCATCTCGATTAATAACAATTCCCGTATCGACGATACAAGGTGCGGGAAAGGATTGTGAAGATTTGTGTTGACTCATAGCAGAGCTTTTATCCGATATTCCAAACTCAATTGGCAATATTCAAGATTATTGTTAGTAAATGAACATCTGGTTGATTATCAATACGTAGCTTTTGACTGACAAAATTTAAACACACGCAAATAGTAATAAATAAGTAGTTATAACGATCGCAATATAAATAAGTTTTGCGCTTGAACTCATACACTGTCTGCAATGACAGTTTGTTACAGTCAAAAATAAAGTAATCTATGAAACAATATTAACTCAATATTTCCCTGCTATCGTATGAATTTTTATCTAAGAATTTTTCTGTGTCAAAAACTTCTCTAGAGTTATTATGGCTTCAATTCAAACGATTACTTCGTTCTTTGGCAAGCTGTGTAATTTTTTATACCATAATACCTTTGCCACAGGGTTGGATTGGAGAGTGGCAGCGTGTTGCTCGTTGGTCGCCTTTAGTTGGCTTAACAGTTGGAGCAACATTGGGCTTATTATCGCTCGCTTTACGATTTGGCAATTTCCCCAATCTAACTAGCAGTGCCATTATTGTAGCGATGTGGGTAGGAATTACAGGTGGATTGCATTTAGATGGGGTAATGGATGCTGCTGATGGTCTGGCAGTTACGGATATCAGCCGTCGTTTGGAAGTAATGAAAGATAGTGCGACTGGTGCTTATGGAGCGATCGCCGCAGTAATTATTATTCTTTTAAAAACTGTCGCTTTAAGTGAAACTACGCTTCCTCTTTGGCTGGTATTAATGCTGGCTGCAAGTTGGGCGAGATGGGGACAAGTGGCAGCGATCGCTTGTTATCCTTATTTAAGAGAAACAGGAACGGGAGCGTTTCACAAAGAAAATCTGCGCCTACCACAAGATTTATTGTTGGGACTGGTATTTATCCTGTTGTTTGACGGTGTTATCTGGTGGCTGGAATATTTAACCTGGTGGCAAATTGTTTTCTTAAATTCTGTTAGTTGCGCGATCGCTTTGCTAACGGGATATTATTTTTACTGGCAGTTAAAGGGACATACTGGAGACACTTACGGTGCGGTAGTAGAGTGGACGGAAGTATTTATTTTATGTTTGTTGACCGCATTTTAAATAAAAAAGGAAAAGGTTTTGTTACCTTTTCCTTTTTCTGACTAAAAATTTCCTTCAGGAGATTGCAAATTATCTACCATTGCTTGAATTTCTCTTGGTGGCGGTGGTGTCAGGCGAGAGACAGTATAGGTAATGATAAAGTTGAGTATCATACCTACAGTACCGATACCTTCAGGAGAAATGCCTAAAAACCAAGGGGGCATGCCATAAAATTTATTGCCGATAATATAAAAGAGCGTAAATGCCAAGCCGACGATCATTCCAGCGATCGCGCCTTCGCGGTTGGTACGACTGTCAAAAATCCCCAATAAAATTACGGGGAAGAAGCTAGCTGCCGCCAAACCGAAGGCAAAGGCTACTACCTCAGCCACAAAACCAGGAGGATTAACGCCAAAATAACCAGCAATGGCGATCGCAAATCCCACCATAATTCTACCTACCATTACCCTGCGACTTTCTGAAGCGTTGGGATTGATAATGCGATAGTAAACATCGTGGGCGATAGAACTAGAAATAACTAATAGTAGCCCAGAAGCTGTAGATAGAGCGGCAGCCAAACCGCCTGCGGCAACTAAAGCTATTACCCAAGGAGCAAGACTGGCAACTTCAGGAGTTGCTAGCACGATAATATCGCGATCGATAGTGATTTCGCTGGTGGTTTCATCGGGGGTTAGCTCGATTCTACCGTCGTTGTTTTTATCTTCAAAGCCTAACAGTCCCGTATTCGACCATTTATTTGCCCAGTCTAGTTGCTGTACTTCAGCAATGGTTTTATCGTGCAGACTGTCAATGAGGTTGTAGCGGGCAAAAGCCGATACCGCAGGGGCAGTAGTATAGAGAATGGCAATAAATAACAATGCCCAACCAGCCGAATAACGAGCGGCACGAGCCGAAGGTACGGTATAAAATCTGACAATAACGTGGGGTAATCCTGCCGTACCTACCATCAAAGCAATAGTGATAAACAGGATATCCAGCATCGATTTATCGACAAAAGGTTGGGTATATTCGGCAAAACCTAAATCTACCTGTATCTGATTGAGTTTGGGGACGATATCGCTAAAGCTAAAAGCCAGTTGCGGTATGGGATTGCCAGTTAATTTTAGTGCGATCGCTACGGCGGGAATAATAAAGGCAAAAATCAACACAGTGTACTGCGCTACCTGCGTCCAGGTAATGCCCTTCATACCTCCTAAAATGGCAAAAAATGCCACGATAATCATCCCGATTATCACACCAGTATTAATATCTACCTGTAGAAAACGGCTAAAAACAATTCCTACTCCGCGCATTTGCCCCGCCACATAGGTAAGTGAGACAAAGATTGCTGCCACTACTGCCACCAAACGCGCCCACACTGAGTAGTAGCGATCGCCGACAAAATCGGGAACGGTATATTTACCAAACTTGCGAAGATAGGGAGCGAGCAGCAAGGCAAGTAAGACAAAGCCACCAGTCCAACCCATAAGATACATCGAGCCGTCGTAGCCCAAAAAGGAAATTAATCCCGCCATCGAAATAAACGAAGCTGCTGACATCCAGTCGGCTGCGGTAGCCGCGCCATTAGCTAAGGCAGGTACGCCGCGATCTGCCACAAAAAAACCTTCACTGTCTCTAACTCGCGATCGCCAGCCAATATAAAGATAAATAATAAAAGTAATTGCAACAAAAATAGTAGTCCAAAGTTCGACTGACATAATTTTTAAAGTTGATAGTTAATTTTTATAAAATTACTGACGATATTTGCGATCGAGCTTATCCATTGCGATCGCATAGACAAAAATTAAAATGACAAAAATAAAAATTGCTCCCTGTTGCGCCATCCAAAAACCCAAAGGAACATTACCAATTTGAATATTGTTTAGTAGGGGAACTAGCAAAATTCCGCAAACTAAAGAAGCCAACGCCCAAATAATCAATAAGTTACGAATTAATTTAGTATTGGCACGCCAGTAAGCTCGATAGCGATCGCGCCGAATTGCTGCGATTTGGCGTTCTTCCTCACTAAGCGTCATCTCTTCGTAGTTATCTGTCATACGATCTTTTCTTTAAACATTAAAAATCGAGTGTACTAGAAAAGGCGATCTGAATTAAAAAATTGTAATTTAATTTACAGAAATATTTCTTTTGTTTTACATTTTTAATACTGTTAAGAAAAGCTTTAAAAGCACCAACTTTAACACTTAATTGCCAAAATCTCATTACAATAACCTCTAAAGATAAAGGTGTGAGAAATGGCAATTCAACTACAGCAAGCGATAACCGTAGGTAAATATCTGGTCACTCAAAGATTGTTAGGACGCAAGCATTTTCCTTTAGTATTGATGCTCGAACCTCTGTTTCGCTGCAATCTTGCCTGTTCTGGGTGTGGTAAAATTCAGCATCCTACAGAAATACTCAAGCAAAATCTCACTCCCGAACAGTGTTTTGCTGCCGTAGAAGAATGCGGCGCGCCTGTAGTTTCTATACCTGGGGGCGAACCCCTGCTACATCCCCAAATTGATGAAATTGTTAGGGGTTTGGTAGCGCGGAAAAAGTTTGTCTATCTCTGCACCAACGGCTTGCTGTTAGAAAAAAGCCTGCATAAATTTACCCCTTCTCCCTATCTGACTTTTAGCGTTCATTTAGACGGCTTGCGAGAACAACACGATAAATGCGTCGATCGCCAGGGAGTATTCGATAAAGCGATCGCGGCAATTCGCGTTGCCAAACAGCAGGGGTTTCGGGTTACTACCAACACCACCGTATTTGAAGGTGCCGATCCTGCCAAGATGCAGAAATTTTTTGATTTCCTCGAAAGCCTCAACCTCGACGGCATGATGGTTTCTCCTGGCTATAGCTACGAATGGGCACCAGACCAGGAAAGCTTCCTCAAAAGGGAACAAACCAAAGCTTTATTTAAAGAAATTCTCTCTCCCTGGAAATCGGGGCGTAAAAAGTGGAATTTTAACCACAATCCCTTATTTTTAGAGTTTTTAATGGGTGATAAAGACTTTGACTGTACTCCCTGGGGCAGTCCTAGCTACAGCGTTTTGGGCTGGCAAAAACCTTGTTATTTACTCAATGAAGGACATTATTCTAGCTACAAAGAATTAATTAGCAAGACCAAGTGGGATAACTACGGCAAAGCCAGCGGCAACCCTAAATGTGCTGACTGCATGGTTCACTGCGGCTACGAACCTACTGCCGCTACTGCCGCTATGCAGCCCGAAAATATGGGTAAAGCGATCGGAGCTTTATTTGGAGGATAATTGACAAATAGAGAAAATCGTACAGCATAATTTAGCTCATCGACTTATAGTTAAAACATAACTACCCGTTCCGCCTTCATCGTAGGCGTTGACAATTACCTGATATACTCCCTTGTCGGGCAGGGTAACGCGCAATCGCGAGTTGCTGTTATCGTCGCTGATATCGTCGTTTTGTTCTAGAATCTTACCTTCTGCGTCCATAACCGCCACAAAAGTATCGAATTCATCGCTTTCTAAGCTAACGATAAAAGACTCTCCTGCATCACCTTCGAGGGGATAAGAATCGTAAAAACTACCATCGTCGGGAACTGTTTTATCTCCTGATGCTAAAGCACCACGCTCTACTTTTTCTAACAAACGAGAATCATTCTGAGTAATAGCAACTTCCTCCGAAGTGTTGGCTTCTGTCTGGTTAGCTACTTCAGTGTCGGCAACTGTTTCAGCAGGTGGTACTGCTACTTCAATACTCGGTACTTCTGGTAAGCTGTTTTCAGAATTAGAGGATTCTAAAGATTCTACAGTTTCTTCAGTGGGAGAAATAAATATATCGGGAGTCGAGTTATTAGCTGGAGGCTCTGGAACGGTACTACTGATGGTAGATTGAGAATTTTCGGGCGGAGTTGGTGGAGGTAGGGTAGCAGTCTCAGTAGTAGTTACTTCCGTATCCGATCGCGTATTACTAGCGATTGCGCTATCTGGTTTGTAGGCGATCGCGCAAATGTTATCGTATCGTTCGTCAGGCTCACAGACAATTCCCGCTTGTTCTGACTCTGTAGTAAACAAGCTAAGACGGCGACGGCGATCTGGAAAGCGATCGTCTACAATTAACTGCATGACAATTGCTTGAGGAGTAACAAGGCTGTAGCTAATATTGTCGAGATTAATATTGATGCCATTAGTAAAATTAAAGATCGCATCTAACTGAGTTTCTGCTGTAGCTGACAAAGCTTCAGAACTGCTTAAAGGTGGTAAAGGCGGTTGTTGGCGTAAAAAAGCGATCGCTTCTTGTAAAGCTTTGAAGCCACGATTGGTTCTAATAGCTTGTTCCCCTGGCAGCTTTAACAAAATACCTTGGTAATATTGCTGTTGTTGCTCCAGCCAGTCGGCATAGGCTTGAGGTTGAGTTCTAGCGCGATTGATTTCTGCCAGGATTTCTGACTCGATGGCAGCGGTTTGAGCTTGAGCTAGTAATTGTGTTGTCGAGCTAAAAGAATTTGCTTGCTGTGCCCTTACTTTCATAGGAACAGCGATTGCCCCTGGTAAGAGCAAGGTAGAAAGAGAGACTAAAATAGCCTTATTAACCCTAAATGTATCTAAGTCGAACATAATCTTTATTTCCCAAACTCAGCCAGGTTAGTTGTACCAACTGCAAACTTTGTGGCATTGCTAACTGAATATGTCAACATAGACAACACATCTATTAAACTTGTTTCTCAAATTTTCAATTTCCCTCATCGATACCCGTCGCTGTAAAACTCTATGTTAATACCTCTAACGCGAGAAAAATTAGAACAACTAATTCCATTAATTGCTACCAGTCAACAGTACTCTCACTACTGGGGAAAATGGCAAGATTTACTCAATCGTCTGCTGATATCTGTAGTAGCAATAGTAGTCATTTTAATTATAGATTTGATAATTGGCGAATCGGGACAGGCTTTACTGTTGTTGTTAGGTGCGATCTCTGGACTTTATTGGCTGTGGTGTCCCGTATATTTAGCTAGCACTCGTAACTCTACTGCTCGCCGCTTTAAATACGGTGGTTTTTGGCAGGGAAAAGTTGTTGAAGTTTATCTAACTGAAGAATTAATTGGTGAAGAAGAAACAGTAAACAAGCGAGGCGAATTAGTCATCGTAGAAAACCGCGAACGCTGGATCAATGTGGTTCTAGTTGACGAAACTGGTTTTGAACTAGAAGTACATGCTCCTTTAAAGCGAATTCATAAAGCCATTACTACAGGTCAAGTTGCCCAATTAGTAGTGCTATCCAACCGTCCCGACCTTTCAGCAATCGACAAAATTAGCGATGCTTACTTTCCCAAACAAAATCTTTGGCTCGCTCAGTATCCCTGGCTAGCTCGTGACGTGTTTTTAGAAGTTAGCCGCGAACTCGGAAACGTACCAAAAACCCAGTATCGCCGCAAAATTAAACGTAGCCAATTTTAGAGCGGGTTAAGTTGGTAAAATTAAAGAATACAAAACTTTTTGACGAGCGATCTTGTTACACATTAGACCTTATAAAACAGTTGCGTTTCAGGCTATATCGACGTTATTGTTAGCTTTGCTAGCTAGCTGTGGCAACGGTAGCGCAATTGAAAATTTAGTTAGTGCCGATCCTCAACTAAGCAAAAACCAAACTACAACTCCAACTTCTAATTTACAAGCTGAAGATAACGGCAATTCTTTGAATTCAAAATTGTCGGGAAGTGAGGCGACCGACCTATCACAATTTCCCAATTTGATTCCTCTCTATAGCCCAGCCGAGTTGCAAAATATAGAATCGGGATTAACTGACGAGACAGGGAGAGGAATCTGGCGATCGCCAGATCCAATCGCTCGCATCGCTTCTAACTATCAAGAACGACTAAAGAGCGATGGTTGGGAAATTATTCAACCATTCAATCTCGCTGCTAATATTGAAACTTCTGAAGCAATAGCCAGTAAAGACAATTTAGAGATTGCTATTTCTTTAGAACAGTTGAGTTCGGATGCAGAAGCCAATGGCGATAAAACCGAGTTGACTATTGCCTATCAACCTAGCGAACCAGAGACTAATTTAAATTCTGCAAGCAAACCGCAACCAGAAAAGACACCAGAGGATAATTTGTTTGCTCCTGCAAATACGGCTGTCGAAGAAGAAATTAAAAATACCCAAAATTCAGTCAACACCAAGCCACAAAATGTAGCAAATAGTCCTACTGCAAAAATTTCCACAACAGCAGAGTTTAGCGATCTGGCTGAAGTTCCCGAACAACTTCAACAATATGTAGGCGACGTAGCGAAATTAGGAATTCTGACTCCTTACATTCAAGAAGAAAATGTCGCCACAGATAAATTTGCTCCTAATAAACCCATAACCCGTAGTGAGTATGCACGCTGGTTAATTGCAGCTAACAATAAGTATTATCAAGATTCTCCAAATAAAAAAATTTACGAAGCTAAAGACCCCGAACAGCCAGCTTTTAATGATGTAAATAGCAACAGTCCGAGTTTTGGCGCGATTCAGGGATTGGCAGAAGCTGGTTTAATTCCTTCAATGCTTACTCAAGACAGCAGTAAACTCTTGTTTCAACCAAACGCTCCTTTAAAAAGAGAGGATTTAGTTACTTGGAAGGTACCTCTAGATACCCGCAAAGCTCTACCACAGGCAGATATTGAAGCAATTAAAGAAAGTTGGGGCTTTCAAGATGCTACCGATATCGACCCTACTGCTTTAAAAGCTTTATTTGCCGATTTTCAAAACGGCGATCGCTCTAATGTGGGTCGCGCTTTTGGTTACACTACTTTATTTCAACCCAAAAAACCCGTAACTCGTGCTGAAGCAGCAGCTTCCCTGTGGTATTTTGGTTTTCAGGGTGAGGGAATTACCGCACCAGAAATAGCTAAAACTTCTCCAGCAAGCGAGTAGTTTATTCAGAAATTGGTGAAAGCAGTGAAAGGAGAAAAATTATGTAAAAATTAATCTTTCTGATTTCACTGACTACTTTTAATTAAGCTTAGAGCTTACGGCTTCTTTCAAAGTTTTTTTGACTCTTTAGCATATAAGTCCCGAGCCGCAGTTTCTAAAAGTTCATTAATGCTGTTGCTGTTTTTATGCAAGGCAATATGAGCTTTTTTGAGTTCGATTAAATTTGCCGACAGTTTTTTAAGTAAGATTTGAATAAACTTAGTTTGCTTTCTAGATTGAGGTGAAATACTTTCAATAATTGAATTAAATTCTCTAATTAGTAATTTGTTTAAATTATTAGCTTCAATCAATAGCTGCGAAGCATCTCTCACTGGTTCTCTAATTTGCTCGATATTAGATTTAGAAATAGTTATAGTATCTCTAGCTAGTTCTATAGAGGCTATATTGGACTGATTATCATCAATGCGTTCGTTTAATTTAACCTTAGATAGAGATAAACCTGTATGAAAACCAACCTGTTTTAACCACTCAATTTCTTCAGTTTGCCACTCTCGAAATTTAAAACACTGATGAGCGACCAGCAAACCATATACTTCTCCATCATCCCAATTTACAGGAACGACTAAAGTAGATTTTACGGCAATTTTATCCAAATTTTCTACGTAACATTTACTCATCCCTGCTTCAAAAATATTAGAGATTGCCGAAACTCGACCATGTTTGTATTTGTCGATGTATCGATATTCAAAACAAGGATCTTTAATAACGCTATTTAAAATTGGAGCCAAGGGAGAAATTTTAGCTTCGGCAACAATTTTACCGATGTTTTCTTCTTGAAGACCATAAATAACGACGCGATCGCATTCTAACGTTTCTTTAGCTTTTTCTACTGCAAACTGTAAAACTGAGGCAACTTTTTCTTGCTGGTGAAGCTTTCTAACCAGTTCGGTCATCTGTTCTTGCCACCGAGCAGCTTTTTCCAGCTTCGAGCTTAGCTGCTGTTGTTTTTTCCACTCTAAAAGTCTTTCGGCAGTCCAACTAGCAATTTGCAGCGCAAAATCGATTTCTGACTGTTTCCATTGTCGAAAATCCGAACATTGATGTGCTATCAATAATCCGTATAATAAGCCTTCAGCATCGCATATAGGAACTACTAAATTAGCCTTAACCTCAATTTTTTCCAGGTTTTCCACATAGCATCGGCTCATTCCCGCTTCATAGATGTTGGTAATGGTTGTAATTCTTCCCTGTTGGTATTTATTAATGTATCTATTTTCAAAGCAGGGATCTTCGATAACCGTACCTAACGTGCGAGTAAATCTAGGATTTACGGCTTCGGCTATTATCTTTTCGTGAGAGTCCTTTTCTAAACTATAAACTACCACGCGATCGCATTTTAAAACCCGATAGACCGTTCTGACGCTAACTGAATAAAAATCTTGTTCTGAAACGGCGGCACGAATTTCTTTTACCAGGTCTAAAACCAACTCACTTTCACGATCTTGAATAAATTCAGCAAGTAGGTCGCTTTGCTGAATCTTACCTCGATCTGAGTCTGTCAATAATGGCTTAATATTCATAAACTTTAGCAACACTTATAGGTTTAATAGGCGATTGCCCGAAGCGCAGCGGCAGAGCCGATTGCAGTATTTGGTCGAGTCTCGACATCGAAATTTAACAACAATAACCACTGTTAGTTCGAGAAATTTGTAAATAATTATAAAGGTTTGTTCGGTAATTTTACTGAATTATTTTTTGGTTTTTGTTATCAAGATCTAATATTAATTACCTAAAATAAAGCTATTGATTGACTGTAAAGGATTGGGGAGCAGTGGAAAATTTCTCAATCTGTATTCAACTTCTCAATCTGTATTCAACATTTAAAGAAACGATATAACTACGCTGCCAATAGCTGCTTATTGATAATATTTAGCATTAAACTAGTAAAAAACTAAGGCAAAACTATCAAAGCCTTTTTTTAGTTTCTTGGCTTCAATTCGATTGTTTAAAAGTTATCCTTGTCAGCGATCGTAACTAGAAGCTACTCACACTGTTCTATTTAATGCTTGTTCGACAAAACTATTGAGACTGAAATTTTGTTTTTTTGCTTCAATACTAATTTTCCGATGTAACTCAGGAGAATTTCGCAGATTAAATTGACCAGAAAATGCTCGATCGGGTTCTTTTTCTTCTCGCTTGCAATCTTCTAGATATTCCTCAATTACTGCTTCAAAAGACGGTTATAATTCATCTACTGTTTTACCATCAAAAGAAATAACATTTCTAGTATTAATTACTCCGCCAAAAAACAGGCGATCGACTTCATCATATTCAATTACGGCTTCATATCCTTTATATTTCATTTTTTTACTTTTGCACTTAATATAAATATACGAACATCTTTTACTTGATTCGCTCGCTTCCGATAAAATTGTCGTATAATTTTTAACTACATAAGTATAGATGCAGCTAGTACTTTTAGTCCTACTTTTAAACTCTGCTCTTCTTACAGGTAATGAGTTTGCCGTATCTACATTTATACATCCGTCGCTATCTGCTGATAATCATCGTTCAAATCTACCAACGATACAACATTTTGCCAAACTTTACGGTAGAGTAATGCCTTTTTGGATGGGCATGACAACAGGTTTACATACTTTAGTTAGTGCAATCGCTTGGTTCTATTTTAAATCCGTATTTCCTTGGTTGTTTGCTACTGCCTCAATTTGGGCAATCGTAATTCTCTATAGTCTGATTTTTCCAGTTCCTCTGAACAATCGAGTAAAAGAATGGGATATTACTGAATTACCGCTAGATTGGGAGCAAACCAGAAGCAAATGGGATTTGTATAACTGGATTAGGGTAATATTTTTGATTTTGGCATTTATTCTTTTATCAATGGGATTTAAAGCTAGTTCTTAATAGAAAGCTCTAATTACAGTAGAAATTCCTGAATAAGCGATCGCTTGCTCCCAATCTCACTCCACCTTACAATCATCACCTTTACTCTAAAATTTTCTTAAAATCATAAGTAGGAATATATAAAGAAACTTTAAGAATCTGGACTATGAAACGGATTGTGGCGATCGCGGGATTTGAATCTTTTAATGGCAACCTCTATCGTCAGGCGGCGGAGATGGCGACGGTGCGATGTGAAGGGTTGGAGGTAATCTTTTTCAGCGATCGCGACATTGCTACTTCTTCCGATAAAGTAGAAACTGCGCTACAGTCTGCCGATGTGTTTTTTGCCAGTTTGCTCTTCGACTACGACCAAGTTGTTTGGTTAAAAGAAAGAGTTAAAGATATTCCTATCAGACTAGTTTTTGAGTCGGCGATAGAATTAATTAGTCTGACAAAGTTGGGTAAATTTGCGATCGGCGATAAACCAAAAGGAATGCCCAAACCCGTTAAATTTATCCTAAGTAAGTTTGGCAACAGCAGGGAAGAAGATAAGCTGGCTGGCTATTTAAGTTTTCTAAAAACGGGACCCAAATTATTAAAATACGTTCCTGGCAAAAAAGTCCGAGACTTGCGTAACTGGTTGATTATTTACGGTTACTGGAATGCGGGGGGAACTGAAAACGTCGCGGCTATGTGTTGGACGCTGGCGGAGAAATATTTGGGTTTGACCGTTGGTGATATTCCACCAGCGATAGAAACCCCCAACATGGGTTTATTGCATCCCAAATATCAGGGTTATTTTACGTCGCCACAAAATTATTCAAATTGGTATCAAAACAATGTCAGGACGATTCCTGTAGTAGGGGCTGTTCGCGAACAGCCCCTACAGAAACCCGTTGTTGGTATTCTGCTGTATCGCAAACACGTAATTACCAAACAACCATATATTCCGCAATTAATTAAACATTTTGAAACCGCAGGTTTGATTCCCCTGCCAATATTTATTAATGGCGTAGAAGGTCATGTTGCGGTTCGAGACTGGCTGACTACTGACTACGAACAAGAACAAAGACAGCAGGGTAATAAAGAAATTTTATCTCTAAAAGATGATGCGGTAAAAGTCGATGCAGTTGTTTCTACCATTGGTTTTCCATTAGTTGGAGGTCCTGCGGGTTCGATGGAAGCAGGGAGACAGGTAGAAGTAGCTAAGCGCATTCTAACGGCTAAGAACGTTCCTTATATCGTCGCTGCACCTTTATTAATTCAAGATATCTACTCTTGGACGCGACAGGGAATAGGCGGTTTGCAGAGTGTAGTTTTATATTCTCTACCCGAATTAGATGGCGCGATCGATACCGTACCTTTAGGTGGTTTAGTAGGAGAGGATATCTATCTCGTACCCGAACGTTTACAACGCCTCACCAGCAGAGTTAAAAACTGGATTGAGTTGCGACACAAACCCACTTCAGAAAGAAAAATTGCCGTTATTTTATATGGCTTCCCTCCTGGTTATGGCGCAACTGGTACTGCCGCATTATTAAATGTGCCACAGAGTTTATTAAAATTTCTTCAGGCTTTAAAAACACAGGGTTATGAAGTCGGAGAACTACCCGAAGATGGCGAGGAGATAATTCAAAAAGTAAAAGAAGCGGATGAAGCTATGGCTTCTTTTGATAACAAAAGCGACATAACCTCAGTTAACGTTCGCACTTTAGAAAAATGGTTGGGTTATCTACAAACTACCAAAATCGAACGGCAATGGCAGTCACTAACGGGTACGGGAATTAAAACCTACGGCGATGATTTTCAAATTGGCGGTATTCAATTGGGTAATGTGTGGATAGGAGTACAACCACCATTAGGAATTGCAGGCGATCCTATGCGGTTGATGTTTGAGAAAGATTTAACCCCCCATCCGCAGTATGCAGCTTTTTACAAGTGGCTGCAACACGAATATCAAGCCGACGCAATAGTTCACTTTGGAATGCACGGTACTGTAGAATGGCTTCCTGGTTCGCCTCTGGGTAATACTGGCTATTCTTGGTCTGATATTTTGTTAGGCAATTTACCTAACTTATATATCTATGCTGCTAATAATCCTTCAGAATCAATTTTGGCAAAACGTCGGGGTTATGGTGTCTTAGTTTCTCACAACGTACCGCCCTACGGACGTGCGGGTTTGTATAAAGAATTGATGGCACTAAGAGAATTAATTGCTGAATATCGTGAAGATCCTGAAAAAAATCAGGCTTTACGAGAAGCTATCTGTCAAAAAATTGTCGATGCTGGTATAGAAAAGGACTGCAAGTTTGAAGAAGGATCGAAACAAGGAATTAGTTTTACTGTCGAGAATGCGAAATTGTTTAGTAAGACGATAATTAATAAATATTTTCTCCAAGTTTACGAATACTTGCAGGTATTAGAACAGCGTTTATTTTCTTCTGGCTTGCACGTTTTAGGAAATGCACCCAATGAAGAACAGTTAAAGTCATATTTAGAGGCTTATTTCGATAAAGAATTATCGCAAAATGAAATTGGCGATATTACCTCGCGTCATGATACAGATACACAAAGTAGGAGCGAAAGGCTTTCGCCCAATGAAGAAGCAATAAAAATTAGAGATTTGTTGGCACAAAATACCGATGAGTTAACCAATTTGCTACGGGGTTTAAATGGAGAATATATACCCCCCGCGCCTGGTGGAGACTTGCTTAGAGACGGCAGTGGCGTATTACCTACGGGTAGAAACATACACGCTTTAGATCCTTATCGGATGCCTTCCCCTGCGGCTTACGAACGCGGTAAGGAAATAGCTGAAAAGATTATTGCCCAAAACCTGGAAGAAACAGGAAACTATCCCGAAACTGTAGCGGTAATGCTGTGGGGTTTAGATTCGATTAAAACTAAAGGTGAGTCTTTAGGTATTCTATTAGAACTTGTAGGTGCAGAACCCGTAAAAGAAGGTACGGGAAGAATTGTGCGTTACGAGTTGATATCTGTAGAAGAATTGGAACATCCTCGTATTGATGTTTTAGCTAACCTGTCTGGTATCTTCCGCGATACCTTTGTCAATATTATCGAACTGTTAGACGACTTGTTTCAACGGGCAGCAGAAGCCGAAGAATCCGAAGCTGATAACTATATTCGCAAACACTATTTAGCTTTACAGGCGAAAGGGGTAGATAATGCTAGTGCGAGAATGTTTTCTAACCCTGCTGGTGATTTTGGTTCTTTGGTAAACGATAAGGTAGTAGATAGCAATTGGGAATCTGGTGACGAACTGGCAGACACCTGGAAAAACCGCAACGTCTTTAGCTACGGACGCAAAGACAAAGGACAAGCCAGACCAGAAATATTATCTCAGTTATTAGAAACCAGCGATCGCATCGTCCAAGAAATTGACTCAGTAGAATATGGCTTAACCGACATCCAAGAATACTATGGCAATACTGGCGGTTTAAAGCTGGCGGCGGAAAAACAAAGCGGCAAGCAAGTAGAGGCTTCTTTTGTGGAAAGCTTTTCTAAAGATACTACTCCCCGCAAGTTAAAAGACCTGTTACGCATGGAGTACCGTACTAAGTTACTCAATCCTAAATGGGCAAAAGCCATGTCAGACCAAGGCAGCGGTGGCGCGTATGAAATCTCGCAACGGATGACGGCTTTAATTGGTTGGGGTGGTACGGCTAATTTTAAAGATAATTGGGTATACGACCAAGCAGTAGATACCTATGCTTTAGATGCTGAGATGGCGCAAAAATTACGAGATGCCAATCCTGAAGCGTTTAGAAATATTGTAGCGCGATCGCTTGAAGCACACGGACGGGGTTTGTGGAATGCCGATGAAGAAAAGTTAGAGAAGTTGAGGGAGTTGTATCAGTCTACCGAAGATGAATTAGAAGGAGTAACAGTTTGATTGACAATGGACAATTGACAATTAAAATTAATTTTTATCAGTTACGATATATTCCAAAATTATCTTATGGGTATTGATTGGTTCAGATTTAAATTAAAAGACAATACAGACATATCCTTAGTTAAAAAATTAATCGAACGCCAAGCTATAAGTTTTCAATCTCTCTGGGGATGGAGTTCTAATTTTGACAAAGATAAAAATTTGTATAGTTTGTTAGAAAAAATCCATCTCCAGCCTTATATAAAAGCTTCTAAAGAATTAAAAAGTCTTTTAGAATTTCCAGAATGGAACGAAGAAAAAGGATGTGCAGAAGATATTTCCGATTTGCATTCTTGTATGCGAGTATATCCAATTACCAGATGGGCTATTTTCCCTCCTCTATGGCGAGTTTTAGATTGCCGAACTTATTTACTAGAAAAATTAGAAAAACAATTAGATAAATGGCAAACTTGGATTGCAGAAGTTAAAAATAATCAACATGATGAATATCTTCAAGAAATCTATTTATATGAAACTTTAAATACTTTTATCTGTCACTTAAATATTTTACAAAGTACTGCAATTGCTTCTTTAGACAAAAATAATAATTGGCAGAAAAATTCAGAATTGCAAACAATAAGACAAAAAATATTAGAACTTCCTCAAGTAGAATGTATTCAAATTCGTGTAGACCCACAACAGCCAATTTCAGACAAAATCGATAATTTTGATTCCACATACCGCCAAACATTCAATTATCTCAAGGATGTTATTGAATTAACTAGGGCTTGGGATTCTAAAATAAATGATGGTTGGAAAGTAGATTATTACGAAGATAGGTATTATCTAAATTTTGAAGAATTTAAAGAAAGTTTTTTCGATAATGATTGGCTAGAAATATTTTTTGACTGGGTAGATCGATGTTGTAAATATAAATTTGGTTTGTATTTAGATTATTAATGATATCTAAGAATTATAAAAAGTTAATCTAGAAGTCTCATGTAATATTTTTATTAAGAGCGATCGCCAATAATTTAGTATCGTGTTAAGTTTCGTTTTTTTAGCTTGAAATGTATGGGTTTGGATTTATTTAGGATACTCAACAGAGATACTAACCGACTTTGTAAAATCCTCAAGAGAATCTACTGGATCGTGGTTAATAGGGAGCCAGTAACCCCATATCAAAAATTCACCGTTATAAGGTTTAACAAAAGTACCAAACTCGTCAAAGTCAAATACGATGCTATCTTTATCATTTTGAAGAATGCGACCATCTATGGTTAAACGATACGGATTAGAAGGAGAAATTTCAATTACATCTATTCGATCTTCACTTGTAGATTTTCTAAGAAGTCCATAAAAATCATTATCGCTGAAGTCAATATCACCATCAGACATAGCACGTAGAGACAGTCTGAATGATTTTGTCCGATCTTCGTAAACGTGAATAACATCAGGTTCGTCTGGTATCACGCTAGCCGTCAAAAGAATATTTTCATTGACAGTATACTCAGATTTATCAGACTCTATTATCAATTCATAAGGATAAAATGCGTCGAAATTTTGCGTATCGGCAAAGTAACTGCAACTACTGATAAATAAAAGAACTATCCCAACTAGGTATCTCATGAGAACGATTCTATTTATTAGATAAAAATTTCATGATATAAAAAATTCTTTTCTTCCTAATATAAACTAAATAAATGACAAAATTTATTCTTCTTTTCTTTCTGAAATTTGCATCTCTGGAAAACCCGTACCAGAGATGTGATGTTGAAACAAACTAGGTGGTGCATCTTTGGATAAGTTATTTGGCATTTCTATTAATTTCTCATCGACCGATAATGTTGTGACCCATAATAGATTTTTAGCTATTTTATGTTAATAATTTTGACTTACTTTATAGTGATTAACATTTTATCTTCTCGATTTTGTGGATAAGGAAGCGGCTGATTTTGATGTTCGGGATATCGCTTATCAATCTGACGCGCTTTTTTAACCAAGAAACCAAAAAATAAGTTGAGAAATTTTAATTGCCTAAAGGTTTGATGGGGATCGCTGAGGTGGGTTTTTGGTAGAGACTGACCCATTTCTCTGAATACTAAACCAAGGGGAATATTTATTTCGTTCTGTAATTTGAGTAAACGAGCAAAAATTGGTGCGTAAGCCGACATTATCGAACCGACTCCCCCGCGCACTTGTCCCCACCCAATGTAAGACAAACCCTTATAGTCAGCTAAAAACGAACCGCCATAACACTGCACCGTTGCGCCTTTTACTCGCTGAAGTTCTGGTGGTAAAAAAGGATATGCTACATAATAGCCAGTAGCGCAAACGATTAAGTCAAATTCTTCGCGAGTGCGATCGCAAAATTCCACCCATCGACCATCAAGCTTATTTACGGCAGGCTTGGGAATAATGCGTCCGTGTTGAATATAGTAGGGAACTTCGTTGTTTAAAGTAGGATGTTTTTCAAAAATCCGATAGTTGGGTTTGGGCAATCCGTAGCGTTCGTGTTTGCCAAAGGTAAGGCGAATAATGCTGTAAGCTAACCAACGCTGAAACCATTCTGGCATCCAACCCTGAATAATATTGACTAAAGGAACTCCTGCGAAAGATTTAGGCAAAAACCAAACTGAGTTTCTAAGACTCAATACGCTTTTATCTGCTACTCGCGCCGCTTCAGAGGCAATATCGCAGGCAGAATTACCACCACCGATGACCAAAACTCGCTTACCGCGCAGTTGTTCGGGTTTTTTGTAGTCTTTAGAATGAATAATTTCCCCTGCAAACTCACCCTCAAACTTGGGAAACCGCCTGCACCAGTGATGACCGTTACACATAATTACACCTTTGTAGATGCGCCGTTCGCCATTAGCAAAAGTTACTTCCCAGAGGTTATTTTCAATCGGTCTAACGTAGCTGACAGTACGGTTGAGTTCGATTTGTGATTTGAGATCGAAGTGTTCGGCAAACATATTAAGATAATCCCACATCTGTTGCGCGCTAGGAAAATCGGGATAATCTTTGGACATGGGAAAATGAGTAAACTCTGTTACCTTACGAGAGGAGATAATATGGGCAGTTTCGTAAACTCCGTGATACCAATTGCCTCCAATGTTGTCGCTGGCATCCACCCAATCGTAAGGTATACCTGCTTCTTTTAAAGCTTGCGCTATCCCTAAGCCGACAAAGCCAGCACCAATAACTAATTGTTTGTGGTTATTACTCATTTATTTATTTCTCGTACCGCGAGCGCCCAACCAGTCCAATAATGACGGAAAATATTGTTTGAGAAGGTGAATACTCTTTCCTATCCTATCGGGGAATACGTGAAGTCTGTCTTTCTCGATCGCTCTAATGGTATTTTTTATCACCCTGGCAGGATCGCTTATCAGGCGATCGTTAATTTCTTTATTCCCAGCTAAAGTGCCATATCCTTCCGACTGTAAGATAGGAGTACGGCTAAAAAAAGGATACACTGCCGTGACTTTTACATTATAAGCTTTGACTTCGTTATACAATCCTTCGCTAAAGCCTCGCAAGCCAAATTTACTAGTGCTGTAGTGAGCCATGCCCGCAGGAGCAACCCACCCCGCCATCGAAGAAATATTAACAATATGTCCCTGTCGGCGAGCGATCGCATCGGCAATAAACAGCGAACTCAAGCGCATTGGAGAGATTAGATTTATTTCCATCAAACGCTCCCATTTGGCTACTGGCACTTCATCCATACGCCCAAACAGACCGAGCCCAGCATTGTTGATTAAAATATCGACTGGTAGATTTAATGACTTGATGCGAGTGTAAAGAGTCTCACATCCTGCACTACTGGCAAGATCGATATTCCAATAAGCAATAATTTCACCTGAAGCTATTTCTTGGCGTATTTCAGTAATGCGATCGCGCAACAGCTTTTCATCAATATCGGTAAGAATCAAACGGCTACCTGCTTGTAACAATTGTCGAGTAAATTCTCTACCAAACCCTCCTGCTGCACCAGTGAGGACAACTACAGCATCCTTTAATTGGGTCATGACACCTAGTTAGCTTGTCGATTTTATTTATCTTAAAATAAAACGTCGATATCTTACGGACACGAACAGATACAAACCATAAGCGACAAAACCCATCCCTATTAGCCCCAGCCACAGCCATCCCAAAGGCTGCAATGATACAATTTGGAAAGCATTTTCTAGTCCTCCTGCTAAGTCGATGTCCGTCCACACTACGGCTTGAATTAAAAAGCTACCAGTCAAAACAAAAGCCACACCTCTAGAAGCTACACCTACTTTTCCTGTAGCGATCGCCCATTCTTCAAAACTATCCCAAAGCTCGCGAGAGCGAAAATCGCTAATGTAGGAACCCGTATATGCTCCATACATATACGAAAGTCCAATACCAACTACAAATATTCCACCTAAAAAAACTAACCATTTACCGAAAGGCTGCATAAATAGCTCTTTTACTACATCTTCAATTTTGTCGTCTTGTTCTCCTAGCTCCAGGTATACATCAAGTGCCGAATAGGCAATACCCGCATAACTAAAACCGCTCATAATATAGCCCAATCGATGCAAAATTCGCTTTAAATTAGAAGAATCAGAATATCCAGGATCTAGTACTGCTTGAAGAAAACGCCGCAGTACGTAACCCATCAAACCTACTCCCAAAAAACAAAGAAACACTCCCCCCCAAGGCTGTTGTCCAAGAGTAACAAGTGTGTTGTATGTTCCTACTGCTTCTTTGCCAGTCATGAATGCGGCTCGAATTGCTAATACGCCAATGAGAAAATACAAAATTCCTTTGGCAACATAACCAACTAAAATAAATTGATTTGCCCAAGGATTACCCAATATGTTTTTCAGCTGTTGCTGCATTTATCAGTTTAAAAACACTAATTTTTTATTTTACTGGCAAACATTTTACTATTTGTAAAACACGGCGAAAACAAAACATATTTGATTGTTTTTTTAGCAATTGTAAAATATAAGTTATTTTTAACTCGATCTGATTATTTCTTCGGCAAAAATATTTTAACTGTATTTTTGCGCTTGGCAATTTATGTCATAAGGAAGATACCTTTTATAATTTTTATCTTCCTTTTTAATTTTAATTATTTTGAAGGCAAAGAAACTTCGTCACTTTTTTTAACAAAAAGTACGGAAATACCAACAATTAATAATCCAATTCCCCACCAAAGTGAATCCCCAGGAAGTACTTTAAGAAAAAGCGTTGTTATTCCAGAACTGATTAGAGATGATGCTATTGTGGTTCTATATTTCATAAGCGGTAATTAAAGTTTTGTCTAATATTTATCTAATAAAATAGATTAATTATAAGATCTATTTACTAGCTGTATTTTTACCGTAAGACATTGAAGTAAAAAACATCGTCTTTCAATAGACATATATTGAGTGAATCGATACACAAGTTAACAATTATTGATATAGTATTTTTTTGATTTATAAAAACTACAATGTTGCCAAACAAAACAAAAAAATTTTATTCCCTATTTATATTAAGAATTGTCAGAGTCGTCTGTTTTAGGTAACTTGGTGATAATTATTAAGAACATCTTCTATTAGTTTCTAGCGAGCAGTCAAGAATTTCCAATCTATTAGCACTTCTGAATTGGGTGAGATACATCTCGCTCTTATTAGGCTTTAGAGAATTTGTCCTTGGTGCAGATTTGTACTTTGTCTAATATGAGAACCGCTATAAAACGCACAAATTTTACTTTTTTGCTTGCTGACAGCAACTCCAGTGCGATCGCCCAGGCGATCTATAATCAATTTTTAATCTTTATTTTTTATTACAGTTTATGGAAGTAATCCCAGCAATCGATTTATTAGATGGCAAATGCGTTCGTTTGTATCAAGGAGACTACGCTCGCGCCTCCCAATTTAGCGATCGCCCAGCTGAAGTCGCTCGTAGTTGGGAACAACAGGGAGCAACTAGAATTCACGTAGTCGATCTTGACGGAGCAAAACAGGGAAAATCGGTTAACTTAACAGCTATAAAAGCAATTGTTCGTGAGGTTTCTATTCCCATTCAAGTAGGAGGAGGATTGCGCGATCGCACCTCTGTTGCTCGGTTGCTGGATCTGGGAGTAGAACGCACCATTTTAGGTACTATAGCTGTAGAACAGCCCGATTTAGTCACGGAATTATGCCGAGAATTTCCCCAGCAAATATTAGTCGGGATCGATGCCCGCAACGGTAGAGTTGCAACTAAAGGTTGGTTGGAAACTTCCGAAACAGAAGCAACCGAACTAGCGCAGCGCATGGCAAAACAGGGAGTAGCAGCAATTATTTATACTGATATTCAGCGAGATGGTACTCTTTCTGGTCCCAATTTACCAGCTTTAAGAGTATTAGCTGAAGCGATCGATATTCCCGTTATTGCTTCTGGTGGAGTTAGTTCTCTAAGTGACTTACTCAGTCTTCTCGCTTTAGAACCTCTTGGTATCGAAGGAGCGATCGTCGGTCGTGCTATTTATACAGGCGATCTCGATCTTAAAGAGGCATTGCAGGCAGTGGGAAATGGACGCTGGCAAGATATACCACCAAACAGTGGCTTTTCTAGTTTTGCCTGATTAGTCTTGGCAGGTGGCTATAACAGCCTCGCCAATTTTTTATATCAGGCAGTTTCCGATTTCTTTTAGCAACTAAAGACATTTATTGGTAACATAAACAAATATGAGAAGTTTGCCTCCATTCAAATTTCTCTACCTGTGAAGGCACTATTAGCAAAGCGACAGTGGGAAACACCCGCTTTTTTTATTGCTCGAATAACCTTTCAAGTAAATAATAGCTTGGCTAAAAATAACGACCGATCCTTACCAATAATAAACCGTGACTTATCCTGTCATTGCTCAAATTATTGAAATAGCAACTCCTGTAGCCAAAAGTTTAAATCTCGAGCTAGTCGATGCCGTTTTTCAAACTAACAAAACCCCACCAGTTTTAAGAGTAGATGTTCGCAATCTTACTGAAGATACTAGTTTAGAAAACTGCGAACAAATGAGTAAAGCTTTAGAGGCTGAATTAGATGCAGCAGAGATTATTCCTGGTTCTTATGTTTTAGAAATTTCCAGCCCCGGAATTTCTCGTACTCTAACTACAGACAGAGAATTTATTGCCTTTAAAGGATTTACCGTAACGGTAAAAACTTTTGCTCCTTACAAACAGCACAAACAGTGGCAGGGCAATCTTCAGGGTAGGGATGACGAGGCAATTTATCTCAACCAGAAAGGCAAAGCAGTTGCCATACCTCGCGATTTAGTTGCTACAGTACGGTTACAAGACGATAGTTAACATAGTGGGGCGTTAAAAATTATTGCAGTGCTAACACCAAAGTAAAGAATCGCTTTATAGCTCGATTTTACCTTATGATGAAGCTCGAATAGCAGAGCCAAAGTCCTTAGCGTATTTAGATTAGTGTAAGTGGCTAAATAAACTTTTTAAAAGTAAAGCCATTTAACATCAGACCGAGACTTATCGATCGTCTATCGTATTTTGTGGTGAGATCGACATAAGCGCGATAAGCCTAAGTCATAGCTTCGCAATCGCGCTCATAAAACCTGACAGATAGTCTGTCTGCGGTAGTAGCCTCGCAACAAGCACCGAATGTTTTAAAAGCATTGTTAGAACAGCTATTGAAGAGGGCGATGCTTCCTCCCGTACTTGCGCCAATCGCTGCTGGATTTATCTGCTTTGTGACTACGTACAAGCGATCGCTGCAATTAACTCAATTATTTATATAGGAGTTCAATTTTATGACTATAGTTAGTTTACCTGGACTAAAAAACACAATTGAAGAAATCAGTCAAAGTTATAATTTACCAGAATCTGCGGTTCAAGAAGCACTTAGAGAAGCTTTATTAAAAGGCTACGAGCGTTTTCGTCGTTCCAAAAACCGCCATAGCGAATTCGAGGATGAGTATTTTGAAAATTTCAACGTTCAACTCGATATAGATGAAGAAGGATTTCAAATTTTAACTACCAAAGTTATTGTCGATAAAGAAGAGATTGCCGAAGAAGACCGCGATCGCGAAATTGCCCTCAAAGAAGTACAAGATCAAGTAGACGATCTCGATATTCAGGTAGGAGATTCGGTAGTAGTAGATGTAACTCCAGAACAAAAAGATTTTGGACGTATGGCGGCGATACAAACCAAACAGGTACTGTTACAAAAACTGCGCGATCGCCAAAGATTATTAATTCAAGAAGAATTTAAAGATTTAGAAGAAACGGTTTTACAGGCTAGAGTAGTTCGCTTTGAAAGACAATCGGCAATTGTTGCCGTCAGCAGCGGTTTGGGGCAGCCAGAAGTCGAAGCAGAACTTCCCAAACGCGAGCAGTTACCCAACGATACTTATCGCTCTAATGTAACTTTTAAAGTTTATTTAAAGAAAGTACGCGATACTCCTTCACGAGGACCGCAGCTAATCGTCTCGCGAGCCGCAGCAGGTTTAGTTGTAGAACTGTTTAGCAATGAAGTTCCAGAAATTGAAGAAGAAATCGTGCGGATTGTTGCCGTAGCCAGGGAGGCTAACCCCCCTTCACGCCATGTGGGAGTAAGAACTAAAATAGCGGTAGATACTTTAGAGCGAGATGTAGATCCTGTAGGTGCCTGTATCGGTGCCAGAGGTTCGCGCATTCAGGCAGTAGTTAATGAATTGCGCGGCGAAAAAATCGACGTGATTCGCTGGTCTCCCGATCCCGCTACTTATATTGCTAATTCTCTAAGTCCTGCCAGAGTAGATCGAGTAATTCTAGCAGATACCGAAGAAAAACAGTCTTTAGTATTGGTTGCCGAAGATCAGTTGAGTTTGGCAATTGGTAAAGAAGGTCAAAACGTACGCTTGGCGGCTCGTCTTACAGGCTGGAAAATTGATATTAAAGATCTGGCAAAATACGAGGCAGAAGCAGCCTCAGTAGCGGAAGAAGAACCAGAAATAGAACCCGAACCAGTAGAGGAATTTACCGAAACCGAAGAAACTAGCGTTTAGCGATCGCCCCGAATACTATAGCGATAATTGATGAAACCCAACTATCGGTGCTGTATTAGCTGTCGGCAACTAGCACCAAAAGAAACTCTAATAAGAGTGGTCAGAGTACATCCTAGCTACGCAGTTCAATTAGATCGGGGCATGGGACGCTCGGCTTATATTTGTCCTCAAAAAACTTGTATCCGCCAAGCCTTTAGCAAACAGCGTTTGGCGCGATCGCTCCGTACCAAAGTTTCTCAATCCAGCTCTCAAAATTTGCAGGAACGACTGCTAGATCGCGTATCGAGCCAAGAGTCTAAAAATTTAAAATCTGACGGCAACTTGCCAGGCATCTAAAATGAATGTGGTAGTATGGTATCCCGCCAGCTTTAACAAAAATAAAATTCAACAATAGTAAATCGGTAATTTTAAGTAATTTTTTGAAATTTAAACTCAAAATTTTTCAAACACCACCGTATTTTTTCCTAAAATAGATAATGTAGGGAATTGCTAAACAAAAAATCGACATTTTTGGTAAGAAAGCGTCAACTTTCTCAAGCAAAAATTAAATGCTAGCAGCCAAACAAAAAGCAGGAAAGAACAAATGATGTAAACAATCAACAGCGCAAACCAATTTGGGGCATTAGTGGATGAACAACGGCAAAATAAGAATATACGAACTATCAAAAGAATTAAATTTGGACAACAAAGATATTAAAGATATTTGCGAACAGCTTAATATTGCAGTCAAGAGCCATAGCAGTACGATCACGTCAGCACAAGCAGACAGAGTTAAAAGCGTGGCAGTAAGATATACTTCTGCCGCAAAAACCAATGGCAATAATGGCAACAACAATAGTAAAGCCAAAGAAAATAAACTTAACAAGCCCAAAGTAAAACGCAAACAACAGGTTTTGGCAGTTCATCACAAACAACCTGCTTCTGACTCTGCTCCTCAAACACCCAAGAACGAGTCGGGATCGCCTCAGTTAGCATCTCCTCCCAAGTTAGTAGCACCGCCAAGACCATTAAAAGATAATAGGTCAGATCGAGAGCGAGTAGAGCCTGCCACTCCAAACAAACCTCCTCAATTAAAAGAACCATCTAAAAGCGAAACCGTAACCCAAGATACTACAGATACTACTAATAAAAACGAGAAACGAGTAGCGGCAGCCAAGCCACCGAAATTAGTAGAGCCGCCTTCTAGACGACAAGCTAAAGCTGCTAAAGAAACATCCGTACGTCCGCCGTCCAAGCCAGTTAGAGCGGATAAAGCGGATGATGTTGAAGCACCAGCACCAGCACCAGCACCAGCAAAAGAGGCCAAACCAGCAAAGGACAAAAAAACTGCTTCTCCTCCCGATCTACCAAAACTACAAAAGCCGCCCAAACTTAAAACAGTAGACAAACCAGCTTCGGATATTGAAGAAGAACCCAACGAGCTTTTAGAGCCAGAAGAAGATACAGATAAAGACGAAGTTATCAACAAAACAGAAGTCAAAAAAACCAGACTTAAGCGTCCCACTCCTCCGAGGAAAACTCAGGAATGGGTTGATGAAGAAGAAGAAGAAAGCTCTAAAAAATCAAAGCTTGGTAAAGGCAAACGCCGACCTAAGCCAATTATTGATGATGATGATGATGATTTTGATACTGACTTCGATAATAATAACGGCGGCACTGCTGTAAGCATATCGACGGCGCGTCCTCCCAAACCCGAAGCTTTACAGCCAAAAACTGCCGCAACCAGCAGCAAAAAACCGAAAAAACCTACTCCTAAAACAGCAGAAAAAAGCTCCAAAGTAGAAAAGCAAACCCGCAAAGAAGTTCAGACGTTACCCGAAAAGATCGTTCTAACAGACAATTTGACAATTCGCGATCTATCAGAACGATTAAATATTCCCGAAACAGATATTATCAAAAATCTTTTCTTTAAAGGAATTGCGGTTAACATCACTCAAACTCTAGATTTAGATACCGCACGTTTAGTAACAGAAGAACTAGGAGTAGAGGTAGAAACTCCAGAAGAGCGATCGGCAGCAACTAAAGAAACCGAAATGCTCGATGTAGACGATCTTGAAAATCTTCAGCTTCGTCCTCCCGTAGTAACAATTATGGGACACGTAGACCATGGTAAAACTACCTTGCTAGATTCGATAAGAAAGAGCAAAGTTGCTCAGGGAGAAGCGGGAGGCATTACCCAACATATCGGTGCCTATCACGTCGATCTCGATCGCGAAGACTCCCAGCAGCAAATTGTATTTCTCGACACTCCTGGTCACGAAGCTTTTACCGCCATGCGTGCCAGAGGTACCAGGGTTACAGACATCGCTATTTTAGTAGTAGCTGCCGATGATGGCGTACAGCCACAAACTAAAGAGGCAATCAGCCACGCTAAAGCAGCAGAAGTACCGATAATCGTCGCGATTAACAAAATCGACAAACCCGAAGCCAATCCCGATCGCATCATGCAGGAACTTACTGAATTTGAGTTGGTTCCCGAAGATTGGGGCGGCTCTACTCCGATGGTTCCCGTCAGTGCCCTCAAGGGAGAAAATCTCGATGAGTTACTTGAGATGATCTTGCTGGTTTCGGAAATAGAAGAACTATCGGCAAATCCCGATCGCCCTGCTAAAGGTACGATTATCGAAGCTAATCTAGATCGCACTAGAGGTCCTGTAGCTACCTTGCTAGTACAAAACGGTACTTTGAGAGTGGGAGACAACATCGTAGCGGGATCGGTTCTCGGTAAGATTCGCGCCATGATCGACGATCGGGGTAATAAAGTAGAAGCAGCAACACCTTCTTTTGCCGTCGAGATTTTAGGTTTGAATGAAGTTCCCGAAGCTGGTGATGAATTTGATGTCTATCCCAGTGAAAAAGAAGCTCGTACTGTAGCCGATCGCCGCGCCAGCCAACAAAGAGATTCAAGACTTCAGCAATCGATGTCTTCGCGTCGCGTTAGCCTTAGTACTCTGTCGGCTCAGGCACAAGAAGGAGAACTAAAAGAACTCAATTTGATTGTTAAAGCCGACGTACAGGGTTCGGTAGAAGCAATTCTCGGTTCTTTACAGCAGCTACCACAAAACGAAGTTCAAATTCGGATCTTGTTGGCATCTCCAGGAGAAGTTACCGAAACCGATGTCGATCTGGCAGCCGCCAGTGGTGCGGTAATCGTCGGTTTTAATACTACTCTGGCCAGCGGTGCTCGTCAGGCTGCCGACCGTGAAGGAGTGGATATTCGTCAATACAATATCATTTACAAACTCCTCGATGAAATTCAAGGGGCGATGGAAGGACTGCTCGACCCCGAAGAAGTAGAAGAAAATCTCGGTCAGGCAGAAGTTAGAGCCGTCTTTACAGTTGGCAGGGGTTCGGTAGCGGGATGCTACGTCCAGTCTGGTAAAATAGTCCGTAACTGTCGGATTAGAGTGCATCGCGGTCAGCAAGTCGTTTATGATGGCAACTTAGATTCTCTGCGGCGTATCAAAGAAGATGCCAAGGAAGTTAACGCAGGATATGAATGCGGTTTGGGTTCGGCTAAATTTAACGATTGGCAAGAAGGCGATATTGTGGAAGCCTATGAAATGGTCTTTAAACGCCGTACTTTGGCAACTTAAGTCTAGACAGTAAAGTTTAACTGACAGCGGTGGCAAGCTACCTCACCGCTTGCGGTTTTGTTTTTTACTACACATACTAGATAAGCCAATGACTTTTCGTTCGGAACCTTTTCTGTGGATTCACCTGGCTGGTATTGTTTTATTTCCAATTACCCTGGAGTGCACCTGGCTGGGTTTGGAAATTGGCAAACCACTGCCGTTTTCCTTGCTGGAGTTTGTTTTAATTGCCGCTATGGGAACGCTTCCCGTATTATGGATGCAGCTAGCGCGACCGTTTGATATTTTTAGTATTGCCGTAGTTTCTCTCAAACCAGAACAATTAACGGTTAGACAGCGGCAAATTTTGACTCAATTTAAAACAACCAGGCATCGTTGGGCGAGTGCGATCGCCGCTGGCTTGATGTTATTTATTCTCTGGCTACTATTTCGCCTATCACCGTTAGCAATTGGGGTTGCCTCTTGGTTTCCTCAGTGGCGGTTGTTAGGTTTGGCGATCGCAGCAGTTGCTTTTTTAGCAGCCAATCTATTTTTTCAAGTGCCAATTAGCGTTTTTAATGTTTTGATGAGCAAGGAATCGCGGTTACTCAATAGCGAACCCTGTTCCATAGAGAAAATCCCTTTAGATTTTACAGTTCCAGGATTTAAGGTGAATAAAATTTTGCCTTTAGTAGAACCCACTCAAAGCCAGAACAGCTAAACTTTTGGGTAACTAAAATTAATGTAGTGCTAGTTACCGACTAATTTTCAAGTTGAGCTATTCTAGAAATAGAGCCATAAATCATTTTAGAGCAAAACCAAAAATGCTTATGGAAATCGAGTGCAAAAATTTAGTCAAAATATTATGACCAGTTCAACCGTTCACAAGCAAAGTAACTCCCAAGATGCCGAAATTTGGCAAAACCTCAAAAAAGCAATTGCCAGCAGCTCGGGTTTTCTGAACTGGCAGCAGGCTAGAGGCGAGCTAAACGAAAGTTTAGACGTACAAGTACGTCACTATCTCGAAGAAACTCTAGCAACTTTGGCTTATTAACTAATATTACGCCCTAATAAATCCGTTAAGTTCAGAAGAAAGCGCACCGTCCTGCCTGGGCTTTCACCAGGCAGATGACGGACGCGGATTGAGAAAGTTATAGCAGTGTGCGCCGAGCCACCTGACGACATACGCAAAAAAAAGCGCAACCAAGACAGGGGAAAAGGTTTAAAAGGCTGATTGTTCTTTTTTCAGACGATAACTAGAACAGTTGATTATTCACCATTTTGCGTCAGTTATTAATACGGCTAAATTTTTGGTTGACAGCAAAACAATCAATTTTCACTAACATGTAGCGGTTTTCATTTCAACCAGTTACGCTTTTAAAAGCTGCGAGCGATTACATATCTTAATTTTTAGCTGTTTTGTAAGATAACATCCCAAAATAAGATAGATTAAACATAGGGGTTAGAGAAAGCCCGCTACGTCCGCCATTAATAGCAAAGCTATGATTCAAACTATGTTTGTGTCATAAGTTTTATTGCGAGAAAATTCCAAACAACGCGGATTTATAAAATGACGGAGCTTTTCTGACTTAGTAAAAATAATTAGGGATAGGCAGTATGCCTGACTTTTCAGTAACTACCCTAGATTTAGCTGTATTTTTAATTTATCTATTGGGAACCCGCATTGCCTTTGGCTGGTATAGTGCCCGTCAAACTTCCAAATCGGGTGGAGATGCAGAAAGCTACTTTTTAAGTGGCAGAAACATCAGTTGGCCAATTATCGGTCTTTCGTTTTATGTGTCGAACATGAGCGGTAGTTCGTTTGTAGCATTTGCTGGTAGTGGCTACAACAATGGTATTGGTGTTTACAACTATGAGTGGATTCCCGCAGTAATCTTAATTTTCTTTATTGTTTTTTTACTGCCGCTGTACCTCAAAGAAGAAATGTTTACCGCTCCAGAATTTTTACAGCGACGTTATGGAACGCGCTTGCGGCTGACATTTTCTAGTTTTTTGGTATTAACGGGAATATTTATCGATGCGGCAGCTTCGCTGTATGCAGGAGGAACGATCGTTCAGACTTTGTATCCTTCAATTCCTCTGTGGGTAACAATTTTTTCGGCTGCAGCGATCGCAGGTATTTATATTACCTTTGGTGGTTTGGGAGCCGTAGTGCTAAACGATGCCCTACAGGCAGCTTTAATTATCGGTGGTGGAACTACGATTGCAGTCTTGTCTTTTCTCAAGCTCGACTCTTGGCAGAGCGTCCGCGATCGCGTATCTCCCGAAGCCTTGCATCTGGTTAAGCCTGCTAGCGATGGCAACTTGCCCTGGCCTGGGCTGATAACGGGAGTTTTAATTATTGCCTTTTACTATTGGTGTACTAACCAGTACATAATTCAGCGGGCTTTGGGAGCAGATTCTCTAGCAGCAGGACGAAAGGGAGCTTTGTTTGCTGGCTTATTAAAGTTGCCCAACTTGTTTATTTTAATTATGCCTGGCGTAATCGCCACGGTTCTCTATCCCGATCTGCAAAACCCCGATAAAGTTTTTCCAACTTTAACCTTTGACTTGCTGCCAGTAGGGTTACGAGGTTTGATTCTTTCTGCCGTTGCTGCCGCTATACTCTCTAGTTTGGAAGCAATTTTAAATTCTGTATCGACTTTGGTGACGATGGACTTCGTGCGGACGCTGCGCTCTGATACTGATAGTCAGAGCTTAACCAGAATCGGGCGTATTGCTACTTTAGTAGCAATGGTGCTGGCAGCACTATGGGCGCCGCAAGTAACTCGATTTCCTACCCTGTGGCAGTATTTACAGTCAATTTTTTCCTATGTCACGCCGCCAGTGGTTGCCGTTTATCTTTTTGGCTTATTTTGGCGTAGGGCGACATCTGAGGCAGCAGTAACTACTCTATTGGTAGGTTTTCCTCTGGGAGTTATAGCCTGGGTTTATGTAGAAGTTTTAGGCAAATTTTCGATTCAGTATCTCTATGCTTGCGGGATACTATTTGTCTTAAGCTGCATAGCGATGACGGTCATTAGCTTGTTTACCCCCGAACCCTCACCTGAAACTGAGGCTTTGGTGTGGAAACCACGAATGTGGCAACAGGAAACAGAAGATTTAAAACAATGCCCTTGGTATTCTAACTATCGATATCTTTCTATCGGTCTAATTGTCTTAATTATTGTCATGGTCGTATGGTGGTGGTAGAAGATAAATAACATAAACTTTTATCAATTGACTGAATATGACAACTGTTGGAGCGATCGCAAATTCAAAAACTCCTCAAAATTGGAACTGGCAGGGTTTTAATATTACCTATCAAAGCTGTGGTGAAAATAACGATGCTCCTGCGGTAGTATTAGTTCACGGATTTGGGGCTTCCTGGGGACACTGGCGCAAAAACCTACCCGTCTTAGGACAAATATATCGTTGTTATGCGATCGATCTAATTGGGTTTGGCGGTTCTGCCAAACCCTCACCAGGGGATATTAGCTATACATTTGAAACCTGGGGCCAACAAGTAGCCGATTTTTGTCGAGAAGTTGTGGGTAGCCCGGCATTTTTAGTTGGCAATTCCATCGGCTGTATTGTAGTGATGCAAGCTGCGGTAGATAACCCAGAATTAACCCTGGGAGTAGCAGCAATAAATTGTTCGGTAAGATTATTGCACGATCGCAAACGAGTTACTTTACCCTGGTATCGTAACTACGGTTCTGCCATAATGCAGCGAGTTTTGGGTAATAAATGGATCGGCAATTTCTTTTTCAAGCAAATTGCCAAACCCAAGGTAGTTCGTAAAATTTTGTTACAGGCATATCGTCGCCCCGAAGCAGTAAGCGATGAACTCATAGAAATGCTAATGAAACCAGCATTTGATGAAGGGGCAGTAGATGTTTTTATCGCTTTTACCCGTTATTCTCAAGGACCATTGCCAGAGGACTTGTTACCTCAGCTTACTTGTCCAACTATCTTACTGTGGGGAACGGAAGATCCCTGGGAACCAGTCTCAATGGGCAGAGAACTGGGTAAGATTGCCGCTGTCGATCGCTTTATTGCTTTAGAAGGTTTGGGACATTGCCCGCAAGATGAGGCTCCTGAAGTAGTCAATCCAATTTTGTTAGATTGGCTTAAAACTACAAGCAATTTTCAATAAAGGTTTTAGTTTTTTAAGATGTCAGTTATTATCATCGTTAACTAACTATTACTGTTCTCAATATCAGAGTCGATTTATGAATAAAAAATTATTGAGTATCTTAGGTTGTTCTGGTTCTGTAGCTTTAACTATGATAGGCACTAATGCTGCCGAGGCAAATACAGGACGCGAATATGTATTTAAAGCACCAGAAGTAGCTAGTGAAGCTACAATTCCTAAAAGCGATACCGACTATCCTTTTTATGACTGTAGTTGTGACAGCTACGATCCTGCAACCATTGAAGCAGTAGACCGTGAAGGAGACAAAGCGATCGAGCTATATGGTTGTGATTGTGCAGGTTGCAGAAATTTGGTTCGCAATTTAGACAAAACTCCAAAATCTTTGGGTCAAATTTAAACTTTATAGTAATCTCGCCTTTTTAAACGAGATTGCAATCAATTGCGATCGCTACTTATAGTTATTCCAGTTAATTTCCTAACGTTTGGATAGCTCGGATAAGTAAGTGAACTTAGTTAATTAAAGTGAACTATGGTGTCAAAGAGACAGGAGCAACAAAAGTTTTGGGTGATTTACCAACTCTTGTTATATTGCATTTAATTCTGTCTACATACTTAGTAACCGAGTACTGATAGTTTTTTAGAATAGCTAGAGTAGCCCGCTAACAATAAATATTAAATAAATATTAAATAAATTGGCAAAACTTTAGAGATCGTAGCTGCACTTCTATAGAAACAAAACCATCAAATATTTAAGCTTACCAAAATTGCCTTGGTTCTATTGAGCCTAGTTGTTGTTTACTTTGATAGATGTTTTAACTAATAACGGCTTTTGTAACAAAACTTTATAAACTTTATTAAATAAATAGTCTTATGAATCGATAATACTAAAGATAGAGTCTAATTTAAAACAATAGCCATCAAAAGTTAGAAGCTTTAGAGGGATTTGTCAGGTAAGTTTTATATAGGCTACTAAAACCAGGTAAATTTAATAAACTCAAAGCGATGACTAAACCGATATTAATAGTCGATGATTACGACGATATTTTATATTTGATCGAACTTGTTTTAAAATCAGATGGATATGAAGTAATTTCGGCTGCTAATGGTAGAGAAGCTTTGAAGTTGGCACAAAGAGTACGTCCTCAGTTGATGTTGATGGATATCATGATGCCAGATGTCAATGGTTTAGAAATCAGTCAACAAATTCGCCAAAATAAAGAACTATCTTCGACACAAATTTTGTTAGTTTCGGCGAATCACGAAATTAGTGCAGAACAAGCTAAAGAAAATGGAGCCGATGGTATTTTGCATAAACCTTTTAATATAGACTATTTATTATCGCAAGTTCATAAACTACTCGATCGAAAGAGCTGCTCCGACCGAGAGTGCTTGCCGCAGTTTGCATAAAGCTTTTGACTTTTTAGATAAACACTGATTTTAGCGATCGCAAATTACATAATTTTTAATTACTAATCGGAGTTTGGCAGTGCCAAACTCCGATTTCGATCTATCTAGACTAAAGTTTAAACTTGCTTAAACTTTAGCTTCTTCTTTAACCAATTTTTCCCAACCTAATTCTTTAAGGTTGTTATTACGACGCATCGGACGAGTAGCTAATTCTAAAATATCCCGCGCGTTAGTAAAGCCGTGTATTTGGGCGAAGGTAAATTCTACCGACCACTTAGTATTAATACCTCTAGCTTCTAGTGGGTTGGCGTGTGCCATACCAGTAATTACTAAGTCTGGCTTTTGTTCTTTAATACGTTGCAGTTGATTGTAGTTGTCGGGTTTTTCGACAATAGTAGGAACTGGTACGCCCATATCTTTGCAGGTTTTTTCGAGTAGATCCAGTTCTGCTTTTTGATAACGTTTATCCATGTAGGGAATACCAATTTCTTGGCAAGTCATACCGCAACGGATTAAGAAACGGGCTAGAGAAACTTCTAGTAAGTTATCTCCCATAAAGAAAACTGACTTACCCCGAATCAACTGGATATAATCTTCCAAGTTTTCCCAAATTTTGGCTTCTCTTTCTTCTAAGCCCTGGGGTTCGATACCAAAGACCGAACAAATTTTTTCGATCCAGGCGCGAGTACCATCAGGTCCAATTGGGAAAGGTGCGCCAATGAGTTTGGTTTTGCGGCGACGCATTAAAGTAGTAGCGGTGCGGCTGAGGAAGGGATTAACGCCAGCTACATAGTAGCCTTCTTCAATTACAGGTAATTCGGTATAGCGTTTGGAGGGTAGCCAACCAGATACTTTAACACCCTGTTTTTTGAGTTCTAAAGTAAGGTTGGTAACGACAGGATCTGGTAAGGAACCAAACAATACTAAAGGAGGATGGTCTTTATATTCTGATGCTTCGTTATTAGTTTCTTCTTTCTTCTTGCCAAAGTTAAGCAATTTAGAAATAGCGTTGCGTTCTTCTTTTTCGGCTTCGGCTTTGGGTGCTTCTTTAGGACATTTGTGCGCCATTGCTGCGAGTACGGTGTCTTCTCCTTGAGTAAAGGCATAATCCAAACCGTTAGCGCGGGCGGTTACGATGGGAATACCAATTTCGGCTTCTAACTTGGGTGCCAATCCTTCCAAGTCCATCTTAATAATTTCGGTAGTACAAGTACCAATCCAGACGATTACGCTCGGATTGCGATCGCGCTTAATTTGCAAACACAGTCTTTTTAATTCTTCGTAGTCATTTAACTGTGCGGAAATATCCCCTTCTTCTAGTTCTGCCATTGCGTAGCGAGGTTCGGCAAAAATCATCACTCCCATCGCATTTTGCAGGAAGTAACCACAGGTTTTAGTACCAATGACTAAAAAGAAACTATCTTCAATTTTTTGATATAGCCATGCCACGCAGCTAATGGGGCAAAAGGTGTGATAATTGCCAGTTTCGCATTCAAAATTTAGTGCGTCGGGTTGATGTTGTGTAGCGGTCATGTTTTTATTTTTTCTCTTTTCTAGTTTGTCCGAACATTAATGACATTACTCTAAAAGCATCTTTGCAGTAGCCTTAGAATAATGAGTATTGAGATAAACTGTTTTCTGTTAACTGATAATTGCTAACCGATCTAAACCATCATCAAATCTAACTCTTCTTCTTCTGTTGGTTTTTGATTTTCAACAGGAGGATTGAGATAATAGTCAGACAGCAACGAGAATAAATCTCTGTCTTGGGCTTCGCTAGGAACTACACCTTCTGGCTGTGCCAAAATCTGATCGGCAATATTGAGATAGTAGTTGCAGACAAATTCTAAAGAAGGATCGCCCTCAGCCATTTCAAAGAGAGTTTTTCCTTTAACGCGAGAAACGCGAATATCTTCAATTAAAGGCAAGATTTCTAAGACTGGCATCGCTACGTGAGAGATATATTTATCAATTAAATCTCTTTTAGAAGTACGGTTGCCAATTAAACCAGCCAGACGCAATGAATGTGTACGGGCTTTCTCTCTAACCGATGCAGCAATGCGGTTGGCAGCAAACAAAGCATCAAAACCATTATCGGTAACAATCATGCAGTAGTCCGCATAGTTGAGGGGTGCGGCAAAACCACCACAAACCACGTCACCGAGTACGTCAAAGAGAATGACATCGTATTCGTCAAAAGCGTTTAATTCTTTGAGTAGCTTAACGGTTTCACCCACAACATAACCACCACAACCAGCACCAGCAGGAGGACCACCAGCTTCTACGCAGTGAACGCCGCCATACCCTTCATAGATTACATCTTCGGGCCAAATATCTTCGTAATGAAAATCTTTTTCTTGTAACGTATCGATAATCGTGGGAATCAAAAAGCCCGTGAGGGTAAAGGTACTGTCGTGCTTGGGATCGCAACCAATCTGTAAAACTTTTTTGCCTCTTTTTGCTAAGGCTGCGGAAATATTACAGCTAGTCGTAGATTTGCCGATACCGCCTTTGCCATAAACTGCTAATCTAATTTGACTCATTTCGATCTCCTAATTTCTATATACAGATATTTATATGAGTTGCGATCGCTCTCGTTTTTTTCAAAAGCTTTCATGACTGCATTATTAATTAATTTATCTAGAAAATAAAGGCGATTTCAGAACAAGATAGAGCTTTATTCGTATTATTTAAGTTTTTAAGAGATTTTGATTGCACAAACAAGCTTTTTTTTTTGTCTGAAGCTTATTTATGCTTTAAAACAAAATTTTAGAGTTTTGCTTAAGATAAATAAAAACAAAACACAAAAAATAAACATTAAGTTTATCTTAAGCGATCGCCAAGAGCAAAAACACAAAATTTTTTGGGCTATAAATCTAGTGAAAGTATTGACTAGCAAGATATATAGCTTATAAACAAAAAAGGCGATCGCTTGTAGAACTTGTAGTTAAATCGAGTAAAAAGCTAGAGCGAATCTCAAAATAGGAGTATTGGAAGTAACAGATTTTTTTTTAGTAAAGAAGCGTTAATTTTTAGCTGCAAGCTAGATAATGTCTAGATTTGTAAACAACGAAGCCAGTAAGGTTAAATAACGGTTGCTGTTAATTTCCAAAATTTCTAGAATAAACCTCATTAGGCTTCATGCCTTCTTGATAAAGGGAACCAGGTGCATCATGTAATCTCGTTTTCCAATGGATACACCTGCCATGCGTAGAATGTCGTAAGCCGTGACTAGATGAAAGTAGAAGTTTGGAATTAGAAAGTCATTTACATAGACGCTACCAGACATCTCGATATAGAGATCTTTTTCGTCGAGGCGCGTAACTTCACTTAGCTTTTCATCTTTGACTTTAATGCCCGAAAGAAGTCCTTGAGTATTTGCTATGTGTTCGTATGCCAGTGCCAAGGATGTGACTTCTGGATCTAGATTATCCATTGGTTTGCCATCGCACCACAAAGCAAAGTTGCGTGGTTGATTGCAGGTAAAAGCGATCTGTGTACCAAGTGGAAGCATATCAGCTACGATTCGCTTCTGAAGGAAAGATTCATTACCATCAAAATGAGACTGAGCCAACTTTAACAGGTGTTCGAGAGTCGTTAGACGACTTTGGAAGATAGTTTTAATTGAATCTATATTTTGACTTTGCATTTTATGAATTCTTAAGACTTAATTGATAAAGCATAACTGTGTTTGGGATTTTTTTTATATCTCAGTACCTACTATAAATCGGGTTTAGCATTATCTTTAGAAAAGTACTTTACCTTTATCGGTAGCGAGGCAGAGTCATATCTTCTGAGAGCACTTTTAAACCTAGCTTCAAAAACTTGGCATAAAAAATTATGAATGTAGAATATAAAAGTAAGAAATTGCTAAAATCAAACCAGCAATAATGCGATCGCCCGTACACCGTGATATCGAAGACATTACCGAAAGTATTTTTATATTCCCTGATAGCCTTCTTGTTGCTCTACGTACTTAGAGGGTTTGGTCTGCTTACATTTTTGCCAGGAGGAATTATTATTATCCTATTTCTAATAACTTTAATCTCTGGTTTGCTCTGGGGAATTTTAAAAACAAGAAGATATTGAACGTAATTGTTATTGGTGGTGGTGCGGCTGGTTTTTTTGGAGCGATCGCCGCAGCCGAAACCGATCGTAAACTTAAAGTTACTTTAATTGAAGCAGGTCGTAAACCCCTGGCCAAAGTCCGAATATCTGGTGGCGGTAGGTGTAACGTTACCCATAACTGTTTCGATCCTGCCCTGTTAGTGCAAAACTATCCTAGAGGCGGTAAAGCTTTGCGGGGTGCATTTACCCGTTTTCAACCCAGAGATACTGTCAACTGGTTTGAGTCTCGCGGTGTCAAGTTAAAAACCGAAGTTGATGGCAGAATGTTTCCCGTTACCGATAACTCAGAAACTATTATTAATTGCTTGACAGAAGCCGCAGCTAAAGCAGGAGTTGTTTTACGTACTGGTGTAGGAGTTAAGTCGGTAACTAAACCTAACGATAATTTTCAAATCGAACTAAAAAACGGCGAAGTGTTAAACTGCGATCGCTTATTAATCGCAACAGGAAGTAACCCATTAGGACATCGTTGGGCAAAAAACTTCGGTCATAAAATCGAGTCGCCAGTACCCTCTTTGTTTACTTTTAATATTAAAGATGTGCGTTTGCAGGATTTGGCAGGAGTCAGCGTACAAAATGTAAGAGTCAAACTAGGTACGGGCAAAAATAAGCTAGAACAAACGGGCGCATTATTAATTACTCATTGGGGCATTAGTGGTCCTGCCGTTCTTAAACTATCTGCCTGGAGTGCCAGAAATTTGTTCGATCGCAAATATGCCGATAATTTAGAAATCAACTGGCTACCAGAATACAACGCAGAGTTTTTAAAAAATTATTTATTACAGATAAAAACTGAAAGCCCAAAGAAAAAAATACTAGGTTATTGTCCGTTAAAATTGCCTAAAAGACTATGGCAAAGCTTAATTAATTATGTCGGTATTTCAGAGCAAAAGATCTGGACTGAGTTAAGCAAAAAAGAATCAAATAAACTAGTAGCCGAACTTGTGCAAGGACAATATCAAATAAAGGGTAAAGGTGTATTTAAAGATGAATTTGTTACCTGTGGTGGTGTAAGCATCAAAGAAATTAATTTCAAAACTATGGAAAGCAAAAAATGTGCCAATCTTTATTTTGCAGGTGAAGTTTTAGATATCGATGGTGTTACTGGCGGCTTTAATTTTCAGAGTGCTTGGACTACATCTTGGTTAGCAGGAAAGACGATCGCTTCGTAAATAAAAACTTCTATTGAGCTTTGATTGTATTATGAAGCTTTATTTTTGAGTCAGAAGTGGTATTAAAAGTCTCTTGGTTGGCAAAATTACAACCACAAACAGCTAGCGATAGTATTGCGATACTAGCGAAAAAATAATTTTTTGATTTAGTTTTATGCTGTAATTTTTGCAGCATAATTAATATTTAAAGGGATCGTCTAATTTTCCATACCTTTAAACCTTTCTTTTGCCGATTTAAACGCTTCATTCATTACCGATTGTATCTTTTGGGGATCGGGTTTTTTGCCACCCATAAGATCGCCAAAATAGACGCAGGCACCTTCACCCAAAGCCCAGGTATAGGCAGCAGCCCAAGAAGCGGCGATAACGCTACCAAAACCAGGAATAAACTTAATTAACTCTCTACCAATTGCCTGAGCAAAAAAGCCACCAGCGATCGCGCTAGCGACACCACCAGCCTGAGAAGGAGATAGAGTTTGTCCGTACAACTTACCGAGTAAGCCTACTAAAGACACCTGTACCGCGGTAAGTGCGGGCATAGTTGCAAAAGGAAGGGGTACGGCTGCTAGAGTTGCGGCGATAGTCGAAAAAGCAACCAGATAACGTCGCGCTGCATTGCGGTAAATATTGCCCAATTCATCTTCGGCTTTTTTATCTAATAGCTGATAGATAGCGCGAGACTCGGCTTCGGGCAGTAATTCAGATAGGGCTTCTTTGAAAGCTTCTAAACCATAAAATACGGGCTGATATTCGTCTTCTTCTAGAGTAAAATCAATTAGCACCGAGCGATCGCACAAGTCTTTAAAATCATTTTCGATCGCGCTAAAAGCTCTCTGTATTGATTCGTATTCGGGAGGATAAACAGGATGATTGATAACATCACCTGGATAAACTTCATGCAGACAAGTCACCGCTAGCAGACAGGGAATTTGAGGATACTTTTCCCGTAGCTGTACCGCAGTCTGTTTTAAGGTATCGGTAGCAAAATCGTTAATTTTTACCGTTAGAATAAGAATTTTGGCACAGCGATTTTCGGTTTCTATTTCTCGCTCTAATTCTTCAATAATTATTTGGGTGTTTTGTTTGATGTCTCCTAACCCGACGGTGTCGGTAAAGATTAATAGCGGTAAATCTTCAGAAGGATAGGCATATCTTTGAGTATGCTGTGTATGGGGACGAAAACCCTGTCCGATAATTTGTGCCGAAACTCCTGTCAAACCACGAACGATAGAACTTTTACCAGCTTGAGGCTTACCAATTAACATTGCTTCTGTAGTTGGTAACTCAGTTCTCACAGCTGCTAAAATCTCGGCAATTCTAGAGTCGCTAACCTCAAACCAACTAGCAGCAGTCTTTCCTATCTGTTCGACAGGCAGCATTTTTTTCAAACGCCCTGTAGCTCCCTGCCAAATACCCACAGCACGATTTTTCCAATCGTCAATTGCATTAGAACTACTAACTTTTTCTTTATCGCTATGAGGTAAATCTCGCTCGTCGGATTCATTCATCTTATTTTAAACTTACCGATACACACTCATATTAAAGTTACATAAGAAAATCGCAAGTAACATCTAGCTATAGATAATAACTTTTTTAGTATCTATGGTCTACGATAAATGACGGAATAGTAATCGTCTATTTGTTTTTGGGAACTTTTAGAATAAATAAAAATATGGAAATTGATGTTTCCTCAATTATTGAAGGCTATAAACAAGGTTATTTTTTGATGGCAGATGATGATGGTGAATTGGATTGGTATTCTAGTCGCCAGCGTACCTTAATTCCTCTAGACGAGCGCTTTCGCTATCCCAAATCTTTAAGAAGGGCTATCAATCAACAGCGTTTTGATATTGCGATCGACAGAGATTTTGCTGCCGTTTGTCAGGGCTGTGCCAATCGCGATATTACCTGGATTTCTGAAAAGTTGAGCCAAATTTATCTAGTTTTGCATCAAGCAGGTTGGGCGCACAGCTTTGAAACTTGGCAGGGAGACGAACTTGCAGGAGGAATCTTGGGAATTGCCATTGGCGGTGCGTTTATTGGCGAATCGATGTTTTATCGCATTCCAGAAGGTTCTAAAGTAGCAATGGTTAAATTAGTCGAACATCTTCGCCAGAAAAAGTTTATGCTCTTTGACGCACAGTTACAAAACTCTCACCTCGAACGCTTTGGTTCTTATATAGTCTCTCCTCGAAAATATCGGGCTTTACTTAATAAAGCTATAAGTAGTTCCTGTACTTTTATTTAAAAAAACTGTTTGGGTTGAAACACGATACTAATCGCTGTTTTTTTTACCCTTTGCTTCAATGTCGTAACAGTTTTTTCTTCTTCTATATTCGGTTGCCATTACACTATCTCAGATTTGATACCGTCCCTGTTTTTTCTTAGAGCATTTACTTACTTACCAACGCCATATTAGATTCTTACGACCCTGTTACCATAGAAATCATATCTAGAAAAAATACGTTCTTGGACGAAAAATACTTGACGTTCCTACTGACAGTAATGTAGCAGGAGAAACTATCAGTGGTCAAAAGATATTAGAAGTACCAGTACAAAAGAACTTTGTACCACAATCTATTTTGGATGCTGCTAAAGAAAAACATGAATATTACATATTGTAAAAGCTGGTTTAAAGCTAAAAAACATCCAACAGATATTTGGGACAAAGAAAAAGCTTTAGAGATTCATAAAATAAAAAAGTTTTATACAGTTGCACTAGGTAAGCTTTCAAATCCAAAATGTTTTTTAGAAATAAATATGGAAGAATTGTTTATTAGAGTTAATTTTTTCGACAAATATTTAAGAGATTATCTTTCTTATTCTTTTCAAGTAAAACTTAAAAGTTTTTAACCAATACAGTTTTGGTTATCTTGTTTCTGGCAATTTCTAATTTAGAAGGAGCCAAAACCATACTGCGGACGCTAGGCATTTCTTGATGACAAGTCGGACAAAACCAATAGCTGCGCTGATGGCTTAAATGACGTAATAATTTATCTTGACAACACAAACATTTGTTCATTATTATTTACCTCTGTTTATGCTACGTTTTTCATAGCTTTTTGCAAGACGCGATCGCTTAAGATGTTGGTAAGTTTTGATAGAACTAGCTTATTAATTTCTATTCGTTCCTCTATCGGACATTGCGGAAAAAAACTACTCGATTCTTGAGGTAATTCTAATAGTTCTGTAATTATCAGCTGTCGATTAGGTACGCTGCTAAGTACGTAGTCAATTATTTGTTGTTTAATACTTGTGTTTTCCAAAAAAGAATAATAAGGATGATAAAGACTAGACGACAAAATGTACTTAATTTCTTTTTCCAAGCATAGATGCGTCAAATTTACTGATAGAGAAGACATGGTTAAACCTCAAAATGCAGCTTGTTGGCAATAGACATTAAAACGCAGCTAAACAAAAAAATTACTCATCTACCTTAAGTTTTTTGCAGTCAATGGTATCGATTAAAATTGTATTTATTTGAGCAGTACTATATATACTCAATTCTGCCCGTTTGAAAGTATTGAATAAAATTCTTTGACCTGGAAAAACAACTTTTTCCCAATCGTAATTATCAATATTGTTAATTTTAATTACCTGTAAGTGACTGGTAGCGTTGACATACTGACAGAGAATTTCTTCAGATTCAGTGTCGAGTGGAGGCTGATATACAACACCTTGAGATTTGGTCATGACTAAATAGTTAAATTAATTTAATGAATATTTCAAAATGTAAATTTTTTGAGGTAGCAGTACTGGAAAATTAAATTATTTATCTGCAAACGATTTGAATAGCGAAACTATCAAGCTTAGACTTTCAAACCGATGACTCATAAAAATTATTATTTCAAGGCTTTTATACGGTTTTAACCGATCTATACCTACAGCACTATAATGACATTCGATTGTAAAAATGTCTGTATGATTTCTAACACAGACAAAGTTTTATTAAACGTTCTCATAAACTTTAACACGCTTTCTCATATTTCTTGTAAGTTTGGCAGTAGAGATCGCCGAATAGCCTTTGTTGTTCTTGCCGCATCAGGTCGTAGCATTCGCAAGACATCTGTTCGAGCCTGGTACGCTCTAAAACCGTAATACTGCCTCTGGTGTAGCTAATGATTCCTGCTTTTTGTAGTCTTCCCGCAGCGATGGTGACTCCAGCACGATTGGTACCCAACATATTAGCAATAAACTCTTGTGTTAGGGGTAGTTCCTCTACAGCCAGACAATCTTGAACTAAAAGTAGCCATCTTGCTAGTCTTTTTTCTATTTTGTGCTGACGATTACAGGCAGCTAGTTGTCCGACATAACTCAATCTAGTTTGGGTGTAGAGTAATAAAGTACGGCGCAGTTCTGGCAATTTACTAAACTTGTCTTCTATGATTTCAGCTTTAATTCTCATTGCCGTACCCATAACCTGTACGATCGCCTGATGAGTACTAGTTTTCGAGCCTAAAATTCTTGGCAAACCAATTAAGCCGTTTTTTCCCACTAAACTAACCTGAGTTCGGGTTAAGTAGATTGAGGTAAAAGCCAGTCGAGACGGAGGCTCGGCTTCTTGGGTTGATGACAATAGGCAATTAATCCGCAAAGAACATTAACGCAAAAGTTGACAGGCGATCGATGACGAGAATGTTCAATCTGAGAAATATTTTTGAGTTGGTCATTGAGTGCCTGCGGCACTCCGCCGTGCGAAGCACGTCGAATCTCTCCAGAGCTTGTTTCAATAATCGAGCGTTGGCGGGACAAAAGCTTATCGTGAAGACACATTAGCTTATTTTTCATATTACGACGAGGTTTGGCAAAAAGCTGAATCCCCAACTCTTCCAGAAGTTGATTAGCCAGCTTTTGAGAGACATAACCTCTATCGGCAAAAAATTTACCAAAAAGACCTTGAAGTAGCTGAGGAATAGGGCGACGGTCATCTACGTTACCAGGAGTGAGATTAACGTTTAACAGTTCTCCCAACTCATTGACTACCAAATGAAGTTTGAAGCGCAGGGCGTATGCGCCCAAGTCGCGCCTAGCGACGCTACAGAGCTATGCGCTCAAACGCCTTTCAACCGCTGGAGCGTCTCGGCGTTCTGCGAAGTGCGATTCGTTGTCGTGAAACCTAGATAACTAGGGGGATACGGCACATTTCTAAAGTAAGTTATCCTGACTTGAGTTCGCACTTTAATCCTTTAGAAATGATAACTTACAGTTCATCAGCAGGGGGAATAAGCTAGTGGTGCAAGACCACACCCTGCGTCTGAAACAACAGACAGAGCCTAAGTACACAGAACTTTCGGATTTATGTGTCGCGCAACTAGCTCAATGGGCGGAGAGATAAACCCTAAAGAACACAAACAATGACTGTAGGAACGAAGTAACCCAATTACATCCCCAAAATTAACTGGTAGGGATCGACCCGTATGGTGTAAATGGAAGAGATGGGTCAAGAAGCAAAAGCCTAATCTGAAACGACAGGTAAAGCCAGAAAAAGGATGGGGTAATGCCCAGGATAAGCAGACGTGACCCGCAAATGTATCAAAGCTAAAGGTGTAATTAACAGTGAACAAGCCTAATACAGATTCAAAGTCGAAGACTGTGGGATGGGACAGTATTGATTGGCAACAAGTCGATAAATATGTCTACAAGCTGCAAACGCGCATTTATGCTGCCTCTCGTCGTGGAGAGATCAAAAAAGTCCGAAAACTTCAAAAAACATTAATGAATTCCTGGTCATGCAAAGTGCTAGCGGTTCGCAGGGTAACACAAGAAAATCGAGGCAAAAAGACAGCAGGAGTGGACGGGGAAAAATCCCTATCCCCAGCAGCTCGTATGAAACTCGTAGGACAACTCAAACTTACAGGTAGAAGTAAACCTACTCGAAGAGTTTGGATACCAAAACCAGGGAAGGATGAAAAACGTCCATTAGGAATACCTACCATATACGACCGCGCCTTACAAGGGGTAGTCAAAGCTGCCCTAGAACCAGAATGGGAGGCAAAGTTTGAAGCCTCAAGCTATGGTTTCCGACCAGGAAGAGCCTGCCAAGATGCGATAAAGCACATTAAGAACGCAATTCAATCTAAAGCCAAGTACGTTTTAGATGCCGACATTGCAAAATGCTTTGACCGCATCAACCACAATACATTACTCCAAAGACTTAACCACAGAGGAAAAGTCAGGAAACAAATTAAAGCTTGGTTAAAATCTGGGGTCATAGACAAAGGGGTATTTACTGCTATATCTGAAGGAACACCTCAAGGTGGCGTGGGTGCGCTGCGAAGCGTACTTTGGTAATGCTCAAGGAGAGTGAAAACTACCAAGAGATAGTACATTCCCTAATGTACTAAGGCTGACCCAGCAGGCAGGGGACAATGAGTAAAAACCTGTTTGAAGCCTGGGGAACAAGGGGCAAAATACTGGCACTCTGTTACAGTATGAGGCTTCGAGCCTGAATTTAACTATGGCTACGAAAGGAATCTTCGTCCGACGCTCCTACACCTTGGACACGCCGCTAAACAACAGAGATGGCGTGAGACATCAGGTAAGTCAATGTTGCACTCGTTTGACTGAAAAGAACTTTCGACGCGGTTCAAATTGCTCTAATTATAAGGGTACAAATTATCAACTGATGTCGGGGATACTAGGTCTGTATCCTTACGGAGTAAAGAAGAAGCCCACGGTTAAATGTAACCACTTACCGAAGTATGAACGTAGGAAGCGCAATAGCTGGTCTGGTCACAGACTGGGTTAACTGCAACTGAAGTAGTTATTGCGTGGCAGAGCCATCGTAGTAGTCCGAGCCAGAAAATAGTCTGGTACATGGCGAAGGATGGCAGTCATTGTTAGAGATACACATAGGAAGTAGAGAGGACTAAGAAGTATGTCCGATATCATCAAAACCCAACGTAGTCTCGCCATAAAAGCAAAGTTCCAGAAGGAACATCAATTTGACCATCTCTATCGGCTCATTTGCCGTCGAGATTGGATTGCCGATGTCCTAAAGACAATTCTCTCAAATAAAGGGTCTAAGACACCAGGAGTCGATGGAATAAGCAAAAAGGCTCTAGAATCAGAGGTAGCAAAGTCTAAATTTGTGAAAGAGCTTGAAAGCGAACTGCGTCAAAAACAGTTCCGCCCAATGCCCGTTCGTCGAATATACATTCCTAAGTCTAACGGTAAAACTCGCCCATTGGGTATTCCTACAATCAAAGACCGAGTAGTACAAATGCTTGTCAAAATGGTGTTAGAACCTATTTATGAAAGCGACTTCTTGAACTGCTCCAACGGTTTTCGACCAGGACGCAGAACACAGGACTGTATCGCCCGATTAGATAGCTACATCAACCGACGCAACAAATACTATTGGGTTATCGAAGGGGATATCAAAGGAGCATTTGACAGCATTCACCATCAAATATTGATAAAATTGCTGGCTCAAAGAATCTCTGATGAAAAGTTCTTAAAACTAATAGAACGATTTCTTGAAGCGGGAATTATGGAAGGTTGTTTGTTCAAACGCACCGAAACGGGAACACCGCAGGGTGCAATCTGCTCGCCAATTTTGGCGAACATCTACTTACATCAGCTAGACCTCTACTGGTGGAACAAATACGGCAATCTTCACCGCAAACAGAAAGAACGTCGTCGAATAAACCACATGGGAAACTGTGCGCTGATTCGATATGCTGATGATTGGCTACTACTTACCAACGGTGGGAAAGCAGAAGCCATCAGGCTAAAAGAAGAGTTTCAAGCCTTCCTCTGGAAAGAACTAAAGCTCGAACTTTCACCAGAAAAAACGCACATAACTCATGTAAATCAAGGTTTTGACTTTTTAGGTTTTCACGTTCAAAGATACGTAAAATCTAATGACCGACCTAAAATGCTGGTCACTCCAGCCCAGGAAAACATTAAAAAGTTGAAGCTCAAGATTAAAGAGATGACGCGACGCAAGTGGTTTCAAGATTCACCATTGCTCAAAATCTCAGCTTTAAACGCAGTACTCAGAGGATGGATTAATTACTATCGCCATACTAACACCAAGAAATTAGCCAAAGATCTAGACTTCTGGGTTAACGAAAGGCTGTTTCTCTGGTTAAGTAAACGGCATAAAGTATCCAAACGAAAAGTACTAGATAGATTCAAACTCCGTGAGAACGGGAAGAGATGGAACTTTGGTGTACTCAACGGGGATAATCACCTTTTTCTTTATAGGATGAGCGATTTACCCCTAAAGAAATACCGTTCTCGTTCACCAGAAAACCCTTATTTAGAAGGGTTTGGAACATTATCAGCAGCACAGCCAGAAATACCTTTATCCCAAATAATCTGGATGGGAAATGCCGAGAACGTCACATGGCGCGAACTCAAAGAGAAAATTAAAGCTGAGAGGGGCGCAAAATGCGAATGTTGTGGCGCACTAGGAAAACTAGACCTGCACCACATCATACCGCGCAAAAGCAAGGGTAAAGACACTGAAGATAATCTTCAGCTACTATGTCGCTCTTGTCATGCCTTAACACCCTCGTTTGGTCGGAGGTAACAATGATGGAAAGCCGTATGACGAGAAATTGTCACGTACGGTTTGGAGAGAGGTATGAAGAAACACATCAATCGCAAGATTGGAAAGTGCGCTTTGTGCCTACTCTATTTAGCCCACTTCTAGCCAATATAGCGTTACACGGCATAGAAAATATGCTTATTGAATATGCTAAGACATTGGATATTAGAAGAAAAGACAAACCGAGCAGCCAGATAAGCTGGCAAAAGAAAGTAAGTCAACTAACATTCGTCAGGTATGCGGATGATTTCGTTGTGCTACACCACGACCTTAAGGTAATCCAGAGATGTCGAGAATTAATCTCGGAGTGGTTAAAAGATGTAGGTTTGGAATTAAAACCAACTAAAACTAGAATAGCTCACACTCTGGATTCAGAGAAGAGTGAGGACGGAATAGCAGGGTTTGACTTTCTCGGATATAACATTCGACAATTTCCTGCGGGTAAATACGTCAGCCCTAGAAATACTAAAAAAGACGTAGTTGGTTTTAATACCTTCATCACCCCAAGCAAAGATGCCTGTAAAAAGCATCAAAGTCGTATAAAAGTCATCAGGAAACACAAGAACTCATCACAAGCTCGGATAATCTCAGAGCTTAACCCTGTAATCAGGGGATGGTGCAACTATTACAAGTTTTCTGATGCCCAAACAAGAAACATCTTAACTAAACAAGATCATCTTGTATACCTCAAATTAAGAGCTTGGGGCAGATACCGATGCAGAAGTCTTAAAAAGGCTTACAAAAAATATTACACAAAAATCGGTAAAAGAAATTGGATATTCGCAACCAGGGAAGGGGACGCGAACCCTCTTCGGTTACTTTTGCATAGTTCGTTCGATAGCAGTTCAACCAACTACGTAAAAGTTAAAGGCGATAAAAGCCCCTACGACGGCAACCTGATTTATTGGAGTACCAGAATGGGTAGACATCCCGAAATGCCCGTTTCCAAGGCTATTAAGCTCAAGAAGCAAAAAGGCAAATGTAGCTGGTGCGGATTATATTTTCGTGAGGGAGATGTTTTGGAGGAAGACCATATTACGGCTATTGCCCTCGGCGGTAAAAACGTATATGACAATCTCCAATTACTACACGCACACTGTCACGATGAAAAAACAGCACTGGATATGATTGAAATAAGGAAAAAACGACTATCTAACTTCTTAACGGAGTTACATAAATTATGGTCGAAAGTAAACTACCTATGGGTAGATGATATTCCAGTTATACTCAGCAGTTGAGGGGTCAGTTATTGACAAAGTGGATACGTTTGAGTAGCCGTATGTGTTGAAAAGCACAAGTACGGTTTCGGAGGAGAGGGGTAAGTTGGAAACAACTACCCCGACTCTAATCGGCGGCGAACTCCAGTTCGCAAAGGCATTGTTTCGGAAACTTAAAGGTAATCCCATTCTGGATTTGCGTTTAGTTGAGATTCGTCATGGTCGTAGCTGGTATCGATATCTTACTTCGGTACTTGACCCCAAGATTTTACCTCCCTTTGTGGTTGGCGCTCTCTACTCACGTCGCTGGCGAATCGAAGAAAGTTTTCTTCTACTTAAACGGTTGCTAGGTTTGAGTTACTTGTGGACTGGTGAGCCACTGCGTTGGGCGGGTTCCCCGACTTGAAGCAAGTGGCGTTCGATTAATGGGATTAAATTACAAATCTGGGCAACATGGCTTTTCTCTGCTCTTCTCCTCGCTCTCTCTGATGAGATTGCTGACGAGCTTACCTTACCTATAAATTCTATTTCTGTAGAAATGGTTTTTCGCGGAATTTATCATTTTACCCAAGCATTAAATCAAGGCAATGTCACCAATATTATCGCCTATCTAACTGCACCTGAAAATCGCGACTTGGGGATAGTCAAATCCCCTCGCCCTAAAAGAGCTATGCCCCCTCTGGACTTGTCTCCGAATCCCTCTTGACAACCGACACAGAGCCTTAACTTGTCACCAATGAACATTATGTATCAAATTGAACTGTGGCAGCGTTCGTTTTGGCAAAAAAATACACGATTTTATACGGTCGAACTCTGTCAAAACCTTTTTGGCGATTGGATTGTCAAAAAAACCTGGGGTAGTGCTGTAAGGTTAGATTACGGTCGTTCTAACTCGGTAGTTTGTTCCGACTATCAAAGTGGATTGGAAGAGTACCAAAAACAGCAACTTCGCCGTCGAGTGCGTGGTTATGAATTTTTAAGCATTTGAGTCGCTTCTATTGAATATTTCGAGCGAGAATTTTAAAGCCATCATAGAAGTTTTCCGATGGCACGAGTTCAAAGTTGCCAAATAGTAAAGAAATGAAAACTTGAGCTACGGATAAATCGGTCGCTCTGACAATTTGAATTAGGGTGTTAACTTGAGGATTACCTCTTAGACATTCTGCTACTTTGTCTATCCAAGCATTGATATTTTCATCGTAAGCTAGAGAACTAACCTCCGAACTTATTTTCTCTAAACTATATTTCTCTACAGCTTCAACAGCAGTTAGAGTCGAAATTGTTACTAGCGATTCACGTTGGTATGCTGCCCTAACTTGAGGTTGGAGATATTTCTGTAAAAAAATAGTACTAACGCTTTGTTGGGTTAGAGAGTCTATAAATAGACTGAAGCTGCTATCTATTTTAGTATCGGCTGTAGCTATCTCTGGTTGTAAAGATGCTTCAAAGGCTGCTTCTGCTCTAACTAAAATACTCAGACTACTCTGATAGAATAGTTCGCCCGCTTGCCGTAGTTTGACTTCATCGTTCAACTTTGATGAAGCAATTAGATTAACCCGTTGGATTATGGTGCTAAAAGAATAATCCATCAAATTTACTTGCCACTAGACGGTTCGACTACTTTTATTTGGGGTATTTCTTTAGCTTTTTTGATTAAGGCTTTATCGAAAGTATAGAATGTCTTGTACCTTTGCGCCGTCGCTAAATGAAGGGCATCGCCAAAGTCCAAACCAGAATAATACCATCTTAAAGTTAGAGCGATCGCGCCCGAATCTTCTAAAAAAACTTTAGGTAATCCAAAAACCAATTTTAAACCTTTGATAATATCGACTTTTGAAAGTTTGTAAACAGATTCTAGTACCCATACAGTTTCAAGGATTACCGTATGACAAATATAAGTTTCTCTTTCTTGCAATACTGAAAGAGATATTTGAGCCTGTTGAAGTTCATCTTTTACTATCGCTCTAACAACAATGTTGGTATCGATACCTATTCGTACCATCGGCTTGCGATTTGTTCTCTAACGGCATCATTCATTTCCTCAACGGACTTGGCTTTTCCTTTGTAGGGTCGAAACTCAGTTAAGTCTTCAACGGTAGTTGCAGCAAAAGCTCGTTTTGGTTTTAACAAAACTCCTTCATCGGTGTTAACTGCAATTAGTTCTTGACCTGGAAGCCAATGGTTCATCTCTCTTATCTCTTGAGGAATTACTACCTGTCCCTTACTCGATAGTCTAGTATTCATTATCATGGCTGGTAAGATTATAGTAAGAATTATAGCTAATTCTCTCGGCACTCCGAACACTCTTCTGGATTCAACCAATAGATTAAACCAAAACAATCTATAGCATATTCTGTTTCCAAATAATCTAACAGCTTGGAAATATACGCTTCAAGCTCTGGCTGCCTGAGTCCTTGAGTGTGTTGGGGCGACATCTGATGGGTTAACTTATTGCCTTGATAGATTTTTAGAGCGATCGCATGAACGAATTGATTCTCTTTTCCGTATATTTCTAATTCTGCACGATAGGCTTCGGGTAAAACTGACTCTGGCGTTTCAATACCTTTGGCTCTAGCAGCAGAGGCGCGACGTTTGGCATTGACCCGACTCTTGTTTCGCAACCGATAGCGTTTGTAATAACAAAGACGATTTGTAGTAACATAACATTCTGGATGCTTGACTTGTGCCTCTTCTTCCGTGATATAGTTCCTGGCGCAGTAAACGCATTTAGGAGCGGCTTTTCTTCCCACGAGCTAATCAATCAGTAAAAATATCTATCAAATCTACTGTCAATCCTGGTAAGACATCTTCCCCAAACAAACTACTAGAATTATCTAAAACTTCCTTTTGCTGTCCTTGACGATATATTTCTACCTGCTTCTCGTCAGGACAAATCAACCAACCCAACTTTACGCCGCAATTAATATACTCGTTCATTTTATTGCGTAGCTCATCTAAGTCATCAGTAAGGCACATTAACTCGGACACTTATCAGATGTAGGGCTAAATGTACGTATATCTTCCGTATATAGGATAGAATAGTAGGGTAATGTATCGCTCTTTTAATTATGTCAGCTTCATCAAAAGACAGCCGTATCGATTTAAGAGTCACAGCCGAACAAAAAGCATTGTTGGAAAAAGCAGCTTCAATGCATGGAGTATCCTTGAGTGCCTATACTCTGATACATCTATTACCCCAGGCACAAAAAGACGTTGAAGAGCGAGAAAAGCTTATTTTGACAGACCGCAATCGCGACTTATTTCTATCCGCTATAGCTAATCCGCCTAATTTAAAAGGGAAGTTAAAAATTGCTATACGCCAATATCGAGATAAGTATGTCAAATAGTTACTGGAACTTTGCACCTCTGGAGAAGAAATACAACCGTAATGATTTTGACTGTGGCAACGAAGAATTAAACAACTATCTAAAACGTTATGCCAGACAAAACGATAAGTTGGGCATCAATAAAACTTTTGTAGCTATCAAACCAGATACGCCCCTAGTTGTTGATGGTTATTACACGATTAGTTCTAGCGCGATCGAGTTTCATTCGTTACCAGAAGAAAAGCGAAAAAGATTGCCAGCTTATCCCATACCAGCAGCGTTGATTGGTCGATTGGCTGTAGATGTTTCCTGTCAAGGAGAAGGATTAGGTACAGAGCTACTGGTAGATGCTTTATTGAGAATAGTTAGAGCATCATCAGATATCGGTATTTATGCAGTAAGAGTAGATGCTATTGATGATAGAGCAAAGAAGTTTTATCTCAAACATGAATTTATTCCCTTTGAAGATAACTCCCTATCGTTGTTTCTCCCCATAAAAACTATTAAACAAGAGTTTGAGTTATGAAGATCGATATTGTTCCAATAATAGAAACCAAAGTAATTCATATAAAAGAGAAAGAGAAAGCTGAAATTAAAGATCCTGTAATAGTTACACCTGAATTGACCACTACCTTGGAAGATATCTTTGCCCAATTCATAATGATGGAAGTAGGAGATGGTGCAGCGTCCTCTGATACCATTCGGAATTACTTGTCCCAAACTAAGCAGTATTTAAACTGGTGCCGAGATAATTTACTCTCGCCCATAGAAGCAGAACCAGAAGATATCAAGCTGTACCGACAAGATTTAGTTAACTCTGGATACGCTAACAGTACGATCGCCACCAAACTGAATATTGTCAGAATATTCTACAATGCTGCGATAGCTCATGGATTAATTGGTAATAATCCCGCAGCCAAAGTTAAAGCTCCCAAAGATAGAAAAGATCCTGCCGCTCGAATTACCTTTATGGAGGCAGATGAACTAAAATATCTACTTGACTATTTACAGTCTCAATTAGAGCGAGCTAAGACGAATAAAGCAAAACTGAGCTTGCTGCGCGATCGCGCTTTAATTGGCATTATGAGTTTAGAAGGTTGCAGAACGGTAGAAATGCAGCAGCTTAAAGTAGAAGATATTGTCAGGCAGGGTATTAAAATTGGACTACAAGTATCTGCCAAACGAGCTAGCAGAATTGTTCCTCTGACTGAAAATTTAGCCGCTCAACTCGATGAATATCTTCAGATGAGGAGGAAAGTTTTGAGACGGAAAATTAAACCAACAGATTATGTTTTTGTCTCTTTGAGTAACAACAATAAAGGTGGTTAATTATCCCGACGCAGCATTAGAGAGATCTGCGATCGCGCTTTGATTGAATGCAATCTCAAACACACACCTGGTAGAAGTCTTATTGCACATAGTTTAAGACATACTGCTGGTACGCTGGCATTGAGAACTGGTGCGGATTTAAGACAGGTACAAGATTTACTAGGACATGCCGATCCTCGGACTACTTCGATTTATGCCCATGTAGGAGACAGATGGGAGCATAATCCAAGTGCAGCAGTTGAGGAAAAACTAAATATGCAATCTAGCAATCCTCAATGATTCACGAACAAATTTCGCTGAGGTTTACCGTTCTTAGTCTTCCGAATCCTTTTGCGACTGAAAGCAATAGTTAAATCGCCTTCCATTCGCAATCGCTTATCAAGCTTGGATATAATTGGCGATGTGAATTAGTTATTTAGTGAAACAAATAGACTTTTTAAAAAGCTTTTTAGTTGCTAATACTTACTATATCGACGGACTTCCAATCTTCCCAATTAATCGCTCGAACTACAAAAAACTTATTACACTATAAAAAAGACAGGCAGCAGCACCCAAAAGGTAAACTAACCATGTAAGAAAAAAGCCAATAGCTCGAAATGGTGAAGCACCATAAATCCCAATCACTCCCCAAGCATGAGCGATACGAGCGATAGTCAATACAATTCCTAACAGCCACAATAACCAAGCTGGCGAGCCTACTAGTTCTAGCAGTATAATTAACAGCAACGCTAACGGAACATATTCCATAAAGTTGCCAAAAGCTCTGACTTTGCGCTGCAATACGCCGTCATCGCAAGATTCATAAGATTTAGTAGCGATCGACTTTTGTGTATAGTTCTCGACAAAAGCTGCCCATTTTCCAGGTTCTTTTAAATAGTCTGGTTGATTAGACACATCTGCTAGAGATACCCCATGCCAGACCCGTTTTTTAGTTCGCTCTATTGCTACTACATAGGAAAGAGCGATCGCCATCAAGCTAAAGATTCCGCCAAAAAGTGTTGAAACGGGTAGAAAATTAGACATTTATTTGGGTTTTAAAACTGTTATTTTTTAGCTTCAGAAGGTTTAAGCTTCTGAAATTGCTCGTAAATGCGATAGTTCTTGAAAAGTAATTCGCGATCGCCTCCAAAGAAATATAGGCAGGGCAAAAGACAACCCAACCTGACTGATGAACACATCTCAAAACAAGCCAAGAGTTAAGTGACACAGTGTAAAGAGTGGACACGAGAAAATAATAACCGTTCGTAATAGCGGGACTTAAACATTCAAAAAAGTAAAAACAGGGTAAAATAATTACCTGTTATAGTTTTAACGTCACTGTTGTTGGCGATCGCTATTATGAGAGAAACTACTTCCTCAGCCATGCCTCCCTGTTTTAATAGATGGTGTAACAAGTTTGATGATTTATTGAGAACTAAAGCACAAAAAAGAGAGTTCAGAAACTATTTGGGGGGTTTGTTGGGAGAAAGTGAGCGAAAAAACATATATCAAATGGCTTTAGACTCTGTAGGAGTAACTTACCACAAATTACACCACTGTCTTGATGCAGTCGCTGCACGAGCAAGGCTCGAAGTCGCGTCTAGCGACGCTTGGAAGCTTTGCTTCCTGCGGGGAAACCCCCAAGACCGCGCTGCATCGCTTCTTAACTGAAGCAACTTGGTCGACAGAGAAAATAAATGAGCGACGTTTGGAGGTGATGAACAAATGCAATCAAACTAGGGTAAGTAGAGGATTCAGTTTAATTGTTGATGATAGTGGACATCGAAAAAGCGCACCGCCTGCGCTGAGGAAACCTCAGCGTAAAGACGGAGCAAGCAGTGGAAATTTTACAGCAGGAGTAGGTCGTCAATATATTGGTGAAATAGGAAAAACTGATAATGGTAATGTAATAGTAACAACTCATTTGTATGATGGAAAAAAAAGCCTACCTTTAGATATAGAATTATATCAAAATGGTAATTCGCTACCTGAAGGAAAAAAAGACCCTTTATTTAAGAAAAAGCCAGAGTTGGCTTTAGAGTTAATTGATAAAAGTTTAGAGAGGGGACACAGACCAGGAATAGTATTAATTGACTCAGGATATGGTAATAATACAAAGTTTCTAAAGGAACGAGAACAGAAAAACTTAAACTACTTAGGAGGACTGGCTAAAAATCGTAAGGTTAAAGTTGTTAATTCAGAAAAATTTCCAGAAGAAATAAGATTAGACACTTTGGCAGAATCATTGCCAAAAGAGGCTTATACTCAAATTTTAATCAACTTAGAAAAAGCGAGAACTGTTTGGATCGCTATTATTGAAGTAGAAATATTTCGTCTTAAAGGAAAAAGAAAAATAGCTATCGTTATGAATGCACCTTTGTTTGAAAATGCAGACGATATAGATTACTTTATTATCAATGTTGAGCCATCAATTGTGACTTCACACACTTAGCCCACTTGCGCCCTTGTACAACAAAATACATCACGACAATGGTTACTAAAATGCGACTAATAGCCCATAAGTCTTTGGCAATAACCACTAGCATAGTATTCTAAGACAATATGCACTAAAAACATAGTCAGCAATATATTTCGAGCTTTTAGGGCAGATTGGTCAAGCTGAGACATGGATTTCATGAAATTAATAACATAACCTACTATATATTGTTAAATGGACAGTCTATCGCAACCCATCCATTCTTAAATAAGCGATCTTCTTCACCATTGCCAAAGGCGATCGCTACTCTTTTTAAGTCTTTTTAACTTCTTTTATACTACAATACGTAGCTTTATTTCCTTCTAGATTAATTTGATAATTATCTTTCTAATTGAGTCTAGTTTGGGCTACAAGCAGTTTCAATTCCCTTCGATCTAAAAAGCGACCCACAGAGGCTACCGCCT